>NZ_JBHVFU010000009.1:0-143297 GCF_042801455.1 Streptomyces sp. NPDC057565
ACAACCCCAGGCCCTTCGTCTGGACGAAGACCGCCGACGAGATCTTCGAACGCCTCACCGGATATCTAAACCGAATCAAAGACTCAGGACACTAGGAGATGTCCAGGAACACCGGATTGGTGAGCGCCGCCAGGGCCCCCGGCAGCCCCGGCACCGTGGCCGGGTGGCGGACCTCGGCGCGGACATAGGCGGCGTACCTCGGGGTCGTGCGCCACTCCACCGTGCCCGTGCCCGACTCCGGCAGCGTGGAGCTGAACAGCGTGCCCTGGTCCGTGACGAAGTGGGCGGTGCAGCCGGGCACCCCGGTGACCTCCAGCCGTACGGTGACCGGACTGTCCGCGTCGGCCCGCAGCCGCTCACCGATCCCCGGGTGCCCGCCGCGCCCGCCCGATACGCCGAAGGAGAGGGTGACGGCGGACGACTCGGCGATGTACGAGTGCCCGGCCCGGATGCCCGCGAGGATCGCGTCGCGCGAGAGCTCCTCGGCGAGGACGACGGTCTGCGGCAGCCCCACCGTGTCCGGCTCGCGGTGTGCGTCGCTGTTGCCCATCGCCGGGACCCACGGCTTCGATGCGCGGACGGCTGCGACGAGGGAGTTGTCCCACTCGGCGAGCGCGATCTCGTCCTCCGGGGTGTACGGCCCGTTCCACACCTCCACCGCGTCCGCCTCGTCGAAGCCGAACTTCCAGTGGCAGCCGATGCAGGTGGCGTGCGGATGGGCGGGGACGACCAGGCCGCCCGCCCGGCGGACGGCCTTCGCGTAGTGCCCGAAGCGGTTGTCGCGGGCCCGGTAGCGCCAGTCGACGAAGGTGCCGGGGTCGGTGGAGAGCGCGATCACATGACCGTTGCGTGTGGTGATCTCCTCGCCCGTCAGGATGAGCAGATCATCGCCCCACAGCCCCTGCCAGGCGCTGTGTGCGGTGTGGGTGTTGTGTTCGCTGCTGTTGATGAAGTCGAGCCCGGCGGCGCGCGCGGCGGTGGCGATCTCGGCCGGGGTGCGCTTGCCGTCCGAGTGGACGGAGTGCAGATGGCAGTCTCCGCGGTACCAGGCGCGGCCGCGCCCCCTGGCGCGCTCGGGCGGGTACACGGGCGCCGGAGTGGTGCCGGATTCGCCGAAACGGAGGGTGATCGTCACCTCGTACGGGAGACCCTCGGGCGCGACGGTGTACGGGCCCAGCGCGATGTTCCAGGTCCCGGCCCGTACCGGACCCGCGACATAACCGGGTGTCGCCTCGTCCGCCCGGATGAAGAAGCCGGCACGCGCCCCGCCGGACCAGCCCCGGAACCCGCGCCCGCCCGGTTCCGTGCCGCGCTCGTCGAAGATGCCGATGTCGAGGGCGTTGCCCTGGGTACCGGCCGGGACGGGCGTCTTCACGTACGCGTACGAGACCGCGATCTCCCGTACGCCGTGAGGCACGTCGACCGGCAGATAGACGAAGTCGGGCGACCCGGTCGGCAGGGTGCCGCGCACGGTCTTCGTCAGGTCGGCCCGGTCCGTAGCGCCGTCATTGCCGGGTGAGGCGTTCGCGAAGCTCACAGTGGACAACGTTAGGGCGGTGGCGGCGGTCCCGACGAGAAGACCGCGCCTGCCGAGCGGGCCGTTGTGCGGGGTGCCCGATCCGGTCGTACGAGTGGCTCCCCAGGGTGTCGTGAGCGACGAGGGCGACGTACCAGAACCTTGCCAGGGGGCCATGAACTCACCGCAGAAGGAAGTGGATTCACGGACAGGAACGGCGACGCGGGAGTCCTGGGCGTCCTGATCCGCACCGCATAGGTTGGGGTCAGACGACGACGGAGGTGTCCTCGAATGCGGATCGCCACAACGATCTTCCTCACCGACGAGACGATCACGCCGGTACGGCTCGCGCGCGAGCTCGAACAGCGGGGATTCGCGGCGCTCTATCTGCCGGAGCACACGCACATCCCGGTGAGCAGGGACACCCCGTATCCGGCGGGCGGCGACCTCCCGCCCGAGTACGGCCGCACGCTCGACCCGTTCGTCGCCCTCGGCCAGGCGGCCGCGGTGACGGAGCGGCTGGCGCTCGGCACCGGCATCACCCTGATCGCCCAGCACGACCCGATCGACCTGGCGAAGCAGATCGCCACACTCGACCACCTCTCCGGCGGCAGGTTCACGCTCGGCCTCGGCTTCGGCTGGAATGTCGAGGAGGCCGCGGACCACGGAGTGACCTGGCGGACCCGGCGGGAGCTGGGCCGCGACCGGATGGCGCTGATGCGCGCCCTGTGGGCGGACGAGCCCACGGGTTACGAGGGTGAGTTCGGGTCCGTCCGGGCCAGTCACGCGTACCCGAAGCCGGTCCAGGAGGCGCGCGGCCCGGTGTCCGGCCCGCGCACCCTGATCGGCGGCGCGGCCGGCCCGAAGCTGTTCGCCCATATCGCGGAGTACGCGGACGGCTGGCTCCCGATCGGCGGCCGGGGGCTGACGGAATCGCTGCCCGTTCTGCGCGAGACCTGGGAGTCGGCGGGCCGGGACCCGAAGCAGCTCCAGGTGGTGCCGTACGCGGTGCTGCCGAGCGCGGGGAAGCTGGCGCACTACGCGGACCTGGGCATCGAGGAGGTCGTCCTGCAGCTTCCCCCGGCAGGGGCGGCAGAGGTCCTGCGCACCCTCGACGATTACGCACAGTATCTGTGACCGAGGCAGGGCCGGGACGGCACCGCGGGCGGGGACCGCTCGGGTGATGTCCGCTCCGCACCTCCGGGAGGACGGGCGCGCCACGTCTCTCGGGGGTCGGTGATCGGGAATGATCGACTACCCCGGCCGGGCGGGCCCGCGCCCCCTTCCGCGGGCCCGCCCCCGGTGCAACCGCTCGCCCGGTATGCGCATCTTCCCCTGTTGAAGATCGAACCGGTTCCGGGGAGCGGGGGAACGATGAACAGGCCGTTGCGGCACATAGCCATCTTCTGCGGGCTGCTGATAATGGCCCTGCTGCTGCGGACGAACTGGCTCCAGCACTTCCAGCGTGAGGCGCTTTCCACCGACGAGCACAATCACCGGGTGAAGATCGCCCAGTTCGCCACTCCGCGCGGCGACATCATCGTCCGCGGCAAGGCGATCACCGGCTCCAAGGCGGTCGACGGCACGGACTTCAGGTACCGGCGGACCTTCAAGCAGGGCGCGATGTACGCCCCCGTCACCGGCTACGCCTCCCAGGCACAGGGCATGTCCCTCCTGGAGAAGACGTACGACACCATCCTCAGCGGCCAGGACGACCGGTTCGCCTTCCGGCACGCCAAGGACATCCTCACCGGGGAGCAGCGCCGCGGCGGCGATGTGATCACCACCATCGACCCCAAGGCGCAGGAGGCCGGCTACAAGGGACTGACCGACCTCGGCGCCCGGGGCGCGGTCGTCGCGCTCGATCCGCGCACGGGCAAGGTCCTGGCGCTCGTCTCCACGCCTTCGTACGACCCGTCCGTCTTCGCCGGGAACACGTTCAAGGAGGGCGACAGGTTCCAGGCGCTCGTCAAGGACAAGAGCAAGCCGCTGGCCAACCGTCCGCTGCGCGAGACCTTCCCGCCCGGCTCGACCTTCAAGATCCTCACCGCGGCCGCGGCCCTGGAGAACGGGGTGGTCACGGATGTCGACGCCGCGTCCGACGCGGTCTCCCCGTACCCCCTGCCGCTCTCCTCGAACAGGATCGGCAGTGAGGCGGGAGACGCCGTCTGCAACAAGGCGTCGATGAAGACCGCCATGCAGCACTCCTGCAACAACGTCTTTCTCGACGCGGCGTCCAAGGTCGGCGCGGACAAGATGCGCGCGACGGCGGAGAGGTTCGGCTTCAACTCCGATGTCTACTCCGATGAGTTCGGCGACATGCTCGCCACCAGGAGCCTCTACCCGACCGGTTTGGACAAGCCCGGAACCGCGCTGACCGGAATGGGCCAGGGCAGCCTGACCAGCACACCGATGCAGATGGCCATGGTGACCGCCGCGCTCGCCAACGACGGCAAGCTGATGCAGCCGTACCTCGTCGAAGAGCTGCGCGGCCCCGACCTGTCGACCCTGGAGAAGCACGAGCCGAAGCTCAAGAGCCAGGCCGTGTCCGAGGGAACGGCGAAGAAGGTCCAGGAAATGATGGAGTTCACCGCCAAGGAAGGCAGCGCGCAGCGGGCCCTGATCGACGGGGTCACGGTCGGCGGCAAGACCGGCACGGCGCAGCGCGGCGTGAACGTCAAAGACGAGGTGCCGTACGGCTGGTTCGTCTCGTACGGCAAGAAGGCCGACGGGCAGTCGGTGGCGGTCGCGGTCTTCATCGACCCGACGGACATGGACATCTCCCGCTCGGACATCTCGGGCGGACGCCTCGGCGGGCCGATCGCGAAAAGCGTGATGCAGGCGGTGCTGGGGGAGTAGTCCCGCCTCCACTTTCCGACGGGGCCGTCGCGCTCCGTCCCGGGGATTTCCGGGGCGCCTCACCTGTGGAGGTGCGCCCGGCCCTTTTGTGTACGGGTATGGTCCGCCTGCTGCTCCGCGGCCTCATGCAGACGTGACGCTCAGATTTCGGACAGGAGCATCGGCAGTTTGCGCATGTCGTCGAAGACCACGGTGTCCTGGCCTTCCAGCCAGTGCGCGGGGGTCAGCCCACCGGCGTAGCCCAGCGACCGCATCCCGGCCGAACGGGCGGCCTGGATACCGTACTTGCTGTCCTCGACGACGACGCAGGCGGACGGCTCGACCCCCATCCGCCGGGCCGCGTGGAGAAAGAGATCGGGGGCGGGCTTGCCGCGTGCGACCTCACTGGCGCTGAAGATCCGGCCCTCGAAGCGGGAGTGGAGCCCGGTGTGGCCGAGGGTGTGACGCATCTTCTCGTGACTGCCGCTCGACGCCACGCAGCTGGGGAGCGTGAGGGCGGCCAGCGCCTCGTGGATGCCGTCGACCGCGATGAGTTCGGTGTCCACCGCATCGCGGTGGAGTTGCTCGAACCGCTCCTGCCATACCGGGGCCCGGCCAGGCAGTCGGGCGTCGATCAGTTCACCGATGGACGTGTTCGACCGGCCCACGAACTTCTCGATGACCTCGTCCTCCGTCAGTGCCCACCCCAGCTCGGCGCCCACTTGGACCTGGACGCGCACAGCGATTCGTTCGCTGTCGACGAGCACGCCGTCGCAGTCGAATATGACGAGTTCAAGGGGAGTGGCCATCCGGACAGGATAGGGACTCCGACGGTCGCGGCGTGTTGGTAGGCCGGGTTGCCCTCGCTCCACCGGTCGACGGTCGGTTCGAGTTCCGTCATGCCGTCGTGAGGCGTCAGCCGGTGGGCCATCCGGCAGCCGGCCTCGGCGTGCTTCTCGTTGTGCGCCGCTCCCGGATGCTGGACGCAGGTGAACTCCCTGAGTGGATCGAACACTTCGATGTCGCCGTAGACCTGCACGATCCGCTCGCCTTCGAGGCCGTAGCCGACGAAGCCCACGCGGCTGCCGACCGCGAAGGACGACTCGATCAGGCAGCCGAACTCAGGGCAGCACCAGGATCGCGTCGCCGACCGGGCGCTCGCCCGCCGCGTCGGACGGGCGGTTGATCACCTTGCCGTCGACGACCATCGTGGTCGAGCCGCCGCCGTCCAGGTTGACGGCGTTCTCCATGCCGAGGGAGTCGGCCACCGCGGCGCTCTCCGCGATGGACAGACCGAGGCTGTCGACGGCGCGGCCGTCGACCGTGGCCAGCATGATCCGGCCATGCCCGTCCACACCGGCGATCGTGCGCGGATTCCGCTTGGCCGCCCAGCCGTAGTAGAAGCTCGGGTCGCCGGGCCGGACCATGCCATCGGTCTGCGGTGTCACATGGGGACGGCCGTCGCGGACGAGCTCCGGGCCGCCGTTGACAGCCATCTGCGGGCTGTGGGCCGGTCGGCCCTGCCCATCGGTCAGGTGGCCGCTGACGGCGAGGCGGGCGCCCGGCTTGGCGATCGCGCGCAGGGCGGCGGCCTCGGTGCCGGTGCCCTGAACCGAGCGGGCGCCCGCCGGGAGCGCGCCACCGCGGGTCTCCCGGACCTCGGTCACCCGGCCCTGCCGGTCCAGGACGGCTTCCACGCCGGGGCCGGCCGGGGTGGAGGCGCCGTAGTCCGCGGTGAAGGCGACGAGCTCGTCGGGGTCGGTGCAGGTCGTGTCGTGGAGCGGGTGGCTGGTGGGCAGGTCGTCGTGGGTTCCGCCGCAGTTGCGGATCAGGCCGGGGACGCGGTTGATGCCGTCGAGGGTCAGCGTGGTGCGCCCGCCCCTGAGCTCGCCGGTCCAGCTGTACCGGTTGACGCCTGCGTGCCGCGCGTCGGCGGTGAACGTGAACACCGGCCGGCCGTTGGTGGCCTCGCTCCGCAGCTGTCCGTCGTAGACGCCGAGGCCGGCGGGGTCGCCGGGCGCACCGGCGGCGGGGTCGAGCACGAAGAACCCGGCGTTGACCCCGGCAGTCGCGTTCCGGGCCCGGGCGAGCGCGCTGGTGGTCTCGCGCCGCTCGATGTCCGGCCCGAAGTCGCCGGCGAGGTCACCGCGGAACTTGTCGGGGTCGATGGTGAGCACCTGAACGCGCCACGGACCGCGGTCGGTCGAGGCGCCGTCCCACCCGGTGAAGACGGTGGAGGCGGTGAAACCCGCGGCCCGCACCCGTGCGAGGAGGGTGTTGGCGGCTGCCTTGTCGGCGTCGAGCCCGATCCGCACCCGGAAGCCGAGCGTGCCGCCGGCGAAGTCGGCCACGGCAGGGGTCGTGACCTCCTCGACGCGAGTGACGAATCCCTTGCCGGACAAGGCGTCGGCGAGAGCGTCGGCATGCGCCCGGTCGGCGATGGCTGTGGGCGGCGCGTCGGGGTCCGGGTTGTTGCCGCCACCGGGGACGGCGACCTCGACGGTCCAGCCGTCGGCAGGATCGGCCTCGCCGCGAACAATCGTGGTCAGGGTGACGCCGGGCTGGAGGGTCTCGACGGTACGGGTCTCGGGAAGGCCGCGCGGCCCGAGCGGCAGCCCGTGATCACGCTCGGCGGCCGCAGTCGGCCCGCCGACTGTGCCGACCACGAGGGCTATTGCTGCCATCACGGCAAACTTCCTTGCTCCGAACCGCATATGACACCTCGTCCTGGTTCCGGTGATGGCGGCCATCACCTAAGCACGGGAGCCCGACGGCGCGGAAGTCCTTTGCGTCAGCTGTGCTTCGAGCGCGTCCGGCCGGCGAATCCGGTCAGCGGCACCTCGACGACGCGTCCACGCCGGGGGCGCGGCCGGGGCGCGGAGAACCACCTCCGGCTGGAGCGCCGACCTCGGTCGTGGCCGAACTGGCGGCGAACGCGGTGCTGCACGGGCGCGTGAAGGGGCGGGACTTCGAGCCGAGGCATCTCGACCTGGCGGACACGCTCCGTATCGAGGTGTCGGACGCACTGGGTGAGCAGGGGCCGCAGCGGTGTGCGCAGACGAGTGGCGCAGAGTCGGGGTACGGCCTGCGTCCGGTCGAGGCGCCGTCCACGTCCTGGGGAGCCACCGACCGGGTCGTGGGCAAGACGGTCCGGGCGAGCGATGTGCCGGTCGTCATCGAGACGGACACGAGACAGGACCGACGCCCACCGCCCGGGGTCCTCCCGGTGGCAGGCGCGGCCACTGCTGGTAAGCATGGACCCATGTCTGTCGACGATCAGGGAGAAGCCATGCCCATCGCGGTACTCGGAGCGACCGGTGGCCAGGGTGGTGCGGTGGCCGCCGCCCTGCTGGAGGCGGGGCGTGCCGTGCGCGCCGTGGTGCGTGATCCCCGCAGCGGGCGGGCCAGGGCACTGGCCGTGGCCGGAGCGGAGGTCGTCCCCGGAGATCTGTTCGACGCGGACTCGCTCGCCGAGGCGTTCAGGGGCACGACGGCCGCGTTCGCCGTGACCACGCCGTTCCAGAACGGTCTGGACGCGGAGGTGGCCCAGGGCGAGGCGATCGTACGGGCCGCCGAGGCCGCCGCGCTGCCGCATCTGGTGCTGGCCTCCGTCGCCAGTGCGGACCGCGGCACCGGCGTCCCGCACTTCGAGACCAAGGCCAGGACAGAAGAGCTGCTGGCCGGCTCAGGACTTCCGGCGACAGTGGTGGCACCGACCTACTTCTACGACAACGCGCTGGGCGCGCTGGACGAGGTCGCCGCCGGCCTCCTCACCATGCCGCTCTCCGGCGACACCCCTCTCCAGCAGGTGGCGCGGCAGGATCTGGGCCGGGTCGTGGCCGCGGTCGTGGCCGATCCGGACCGGTGGATCGGGCAGCGGATCGAAGTGGCGGGCGACGACCCCACACCGGTCCGGATGGCCGAGGAGATCGGGCGGGCCGCGGGCGGCACGGTCGCGTTCCGGCAGACGGCACTGGAGGATCTGCGCACCGTCAACCCCGACATGTTCGCCATGTACAGCTTCCTGGAGACCACCGGTTACCAGGTGGACCTGGAGGCGCTGCGCGCGCAGTTCCCCACTGTCCCCTGGACCTCGTACGCCGCATGGGCGGACACCCAGGACTGGCCGAAGCCCCGCGGGTGAGCCCCGCTATCGCGGTCGCATCAGTTCCAGGTCCTCGCCCCACGCGTCCAGCACCGCGCCGTGGCCGGCGTGCCGGGCCGCTGCCTCGATCCGGGCGAAGAGGCTCCGTTGGAGGGACACGCCGCCCGTTGCCGAGATGCGGTCCAAGGTCTCCAGCAGCGGGGCGGTGTCCCAGCCGGGCAGCGGGTATCGGCTGAGTTCCCACTCCAGGTATTTGTTGTAGGGGCGGGGACGGCGGTCCAGGGCGAAGAGCAGTTCCAGCAGGAATCCGATGCTGTCGGCGGCGTCGAGGCGGGCGGCGAGCGCATGTCCGTCACGGTTGTTCTTGACGGAGCGGTAGAGGGAGTTGGCGTAGGCGTCGAGCCACTGATCGGCGTCCCGGAACGCCTCAGCGGAGTCGAGCCGTGCCTTGGCGGCCAGGATCTCGGCGATGCCCCCGTCGAGCCTGTCGAGCACGACCCGGGCCCGCGCCAGGGCGTAGCGCTCGAATCCGGGCATTCCGGCCGCCCGGAAGTCGGCGAGCGGGAGGACGACGAGGTCGAGTTCGGCTGTGCGGTGGCCGGCGAACCGGACGAGATCGGTCGCGGCACCATCGGCGACGACGACGTAGAGGTCATGGTCGGAGTGCTCGGTCGCCATGCCGTCATGGGCGTGGGATCCCTTGAGGACGAGGCCGACGACGGCCGGGTCGGCCACGGCGAGTGCGACGAACGATTCGTACGTGAGGGGTTGTTGAGCGGTCATTGCGCGGTCTCCGGTGGGATGTGCGTCGGGGCATGTCTGCCGGGACGGATCCGTCGCCGGAGCCGCCCGCGTCGTCCGTGACGGCACGTGGCCGCCGCCCGGAGAATCAGCGCACGGACTTCCGCCGCCCGCTCGACCTTCTGAACCTCGCCTGATCGGCATCAATCCGAGATCACGAGTTGCAACAGCGCTGGGAGGTGAATCCTTTCCGGACCTCCCCGCCTCTTATCTGTGTACCGGCCGAACGGGCCGGCAGAACCGGGAGGAAACATCAATGATGGTCACTGGCCTCGTAGTGATCGGAGCCCTGCTCGTGGGCGCGTGCAGCTGGCACCTGATGCGGCGTTACAGGAGCCGAAGCTGACCAGCGTCTGCGCACGGAGCGCCTTCCGAATATGAGTAGCACATGAACCAACGCTTCCCCTGGCCGGACGAGCGGCTGATCAAGGCCGCTCAGGACGGCGACGTCACCTCGCTCACCACCGTCGTCATGAAATCGCAGCCCCATGTGCGCAAGTTCGCCATATCGCTGTGCGCCTCACCGCAGGACGCGGAGGACGCGGCGCAGGAGGCGCTGATCATCCTCTACCGGAAGATCGGCACCTTGCGGGCCACCGGCGCGCTTGCCTCATGGATGTTCCGGATTGTGCGCAACGAATGCCTCCGGCAAGTGCGGCTGCTCGTCTCACGGAGCGACGACGCGTCGGCCGAACCGGAGGCGTCCGCGGAACCGTCCGCCGAGGACGCGGTGCTGCACAGGCTGGAGGTGGAGCGGATCGCGGCTGCGGTCTGTGCCCTTCCCGGTGACCAGCGGCAGGTCCTGATCATGCGGGACGTACAGGGTCTGCCCGGCAAGACCGTCGCCCATTCGCTCGGTCTGAGCAACGCCGCGATGAAATCGCGGCTGCACAGAGCGCGCGCAGCACTGCGTCACTCACTGACAGTGACCGATCAAGCCATCGACCAACCAGTCGGAGGAGACTCATGACCGTGAACACCGTGAAGCCCGCGCAGGGGGAGAAGGCCCGGGCCACCGCACAGTCCGCGGCGCCCGAGAAGAACTTCGCCAGCAAGTCCGTCCCGCGCCACCTGGCGCGCGGCGCCATCGGCTTCGGGCTGATCATCGGCTCGATCGGCCTGGTGCCCGTCGCCGGCCCGGCCACCCTGCTGGCGGCCCCGTTGGCCCTGATCGCCTTCCGCGGCTGTCCCACCTGCTGGATGGTCGGCCTGACGCAGACCATTTCCCGCGGCCGTCTGGAACGCCAGTGTGTGGACGGAGTCTGCACCCTCACCAAGGCGCACCCGGCGGCAAAGGCCGCGGACGAGCCGACAGCCGGCATCGACGTCCTGGCCGCTTCCCGGTGACCGGGCCCCGGCCTTTCCCGTGGACCGCGAGCCGGCGAACGCCCGCCCGCCGATACGCGTACGGGCCGGGCGCCCCGTCCGTGGCGGGGGGCCCGGCCCGTACGGGTACCGGCAGGCGCCGGGTCAGCGCTTGATCTCCTTGATCTTGAGCATCCGCGTGATGACCTTGTCGAGCTCGTCGTCGTTGAAGACGTTCTTCCAGTCGTCGCGGACGATCGACTCACGGCCGTAGTCCATCGCGATCAGGCACGCGTCGGAGAACGGGTTGGAGCCCTTGAGAGTGTTGGCCAGCGCCACCTGGGTGTGTCCCAGCAGCATCGCGCGGGCCGCCTTCTCCGGGACACCCACCGTGTGGACGGTCTCGTGCAGCGCCTCGGTCAGGAGCGCGCCGACCATGCAGGCGATCGTCTCGACGAGGGTCGGCTCCAGGACCGCGAGCTGCTTGACCGTCACCCAGTGGACCTCGACGACCGGGGCGTACATCGTGGAGATGACTGCTTCGGCCAGCTCCTGGGCCTTCGGGTCGGCGGCCTCGGCGGCGGGCTCGAAGGAGGCGACGACCTCCTGCGGGGCGGCGATGCCGCCGAACGTGTCGGCCCACTCCTCCTTCGTCGTGCGCTCCAGGAACACCGACGGGTGGCAGGGGTGCGCCACCGCGTTGTGGACGTCCGCGCGGCGGGTCAGCAGACCCGCGTAAGCGGCGGCCGGGTCCAGCGTCAGCAGGATCGCGCCCGGCTTCATGACCGGGACGAGCTGCTCGGAGACCTTGCCGAGCACGACGTCCGGCACGGCGAGGATGACGACATCGGCCCGGGCGGCCGCCTCGGCACCGTCGGTCAGTTCGCGGCCGAGCTCGCGGATCAGCTCCTGGCCCTTCGGCGAGTTCTCGGCGAAGAGGGTGGTGAAGTCGCTCTTGACCAGGTTGTTGGAGACGCGCTGGCCCATCTTGCCGGCGGCCCCGATGACGGCAACGGTGGTGGATGCGGTCGTGGTTTCGGTGGCCATTACTTGCTCCTCATAAGGGTGTTGATGCTGTGCCGGGTCCACTGGTCCTCCAGGCGGGCGGTCTCGGTGAAGTCGCCCTGCCAGGGGAGCCAGTGCTCCACGATCTGGTTGATGCCCTTCTCGGCCGGCCGGACCTTGTCGATCATGTGGTCGTAGTCGAGGAGGCCCTCGCCGAGGAGGCAGCCGGCGAACGTGAAGCCGACCCAGCCGTCACGGCGGGAGAACGAGAAGTCCTTGACGTGGATGTTCACCACGTAGGGGGCGGTGGCGTCGACGACGTCCACCGGGCGTTCGAGCCGGGCGACGCTGTTGCCCGGGTCGAGGACGACGCCGAGGTACGGGCTGTCGACGCCGCGCACGACGGACAGCAGGTCGTCGGTGGAGACCTGTTCGTACGTCTCCAGGCCGAGCGTCACACCCGCCGCGGCGTAGCCGGGGACGGCCTCGCGGAGCAGGGCCGTCGCCTCGGGCACGCTCGGCCGGTGGTCGGCCGTGTTCATCATCGAGCGGACCAGGGTGACGCCCAGACGCTGCGCGATACGGAGATACGTGGCCAGGTGCGCGGGGCGCACCCCCCGGGTGCCGAGCTCCAGCGTGATGCCGTACTCCGCCGCCGTGGCGCGTACCGCGTCCAGCTGCGTGTCGTCGAACGTCTCGATCAGCGGGTAGTCGCAGATCTGGAAGACCTCGCCGCCCAGGTCACGGGTCTGCGCGAGCATGTCGTGCACGGTGAGCGGCTGCGGGGCGCGCTCGGAGATCCGCCAGAAGAAGGCGTAGGTGCTTAGTCCGTAGGCCATCAGGACACTCCTGCCGGCGATTCGGCGTGCAGGGCCAGGACCTCGTCGAGGATGCGTTCCACCGCCGCCGGGTCGTGGGCGAACCGGCCGAGGAAGAGGCCGCCGACCCCGGTGCCGAGTTCGGTGAGCAGTCCCGGGCCCGCGCTGCCGCCGTAGATGACCCTGCTGCCGACGAGGGCGGGCTGCGTGGACAGCCAGTCGGCCAGGGCCGCGCAGACGGTACGGATGTGCTCGGACGACGCCGGTTCGGGGGCGCCGATCGCCCACTGCGGTTCGTATGCGAGGACGACCGGGGCCGGGGCGCCGTCATGGGCTGCCGTGGCCAGGACGCGCTCTGCCTCGGCGACCGTACGGGCAGCCGCCTCGGCGGGGGAGACCCGGTCGAGTTCACCGACGCACAGGACCGGTGTGAGGCCGTTGCGCAGGGCGGCGGCCGTCTTGGCCGCGACCACCGTGTCGCCCTCGCCGAAGAGCCGGCGGCGTTCGGCGTGGCCGACCTCGGCGTAGCTCGCGCCGATCTCCTTGAGATGGGCGCCGCTGACCTCGCCGGTGTAGGGGCCGGTGTCCTCGGTCGCCAGGTCCTGCGCTCCGGTCCGCACCCCCGTGCCGGCGAGGATGCCGGTGACGGGGACGAGCGCGGGGAACGCGGGCAGCACGAACAGTTCGGCGACGCCGGTCGTCACGGCCGGGTGCCGGGCGGCGGTGTCGGCGATCCGGCGCGCCCAGTTCAGGGTCTGGTGGTGGCCGAAGTACATCTTCAGGCTCACCCCGATCGTGATCGGCGTCGGAGCGGTGGAAGCGGCGGGCATCAGGCTGCTGCTTCCTGCTGGTTCTCGTAGTCCTGCATGAGGGCGACCTTGGCGGCGGACGCGGACGTCTCGTCGAAGCGGTACGTCAGCCACTCGGCGGCCAGCCGACGGGCCAGTTCGAGACCGACGACGCGCTGCCCGAACGTGAGGACCTGGGCGTTGTTGGAGAGGACCGCGCGCTCGACGGAGAACGAGTCGTGGGCGGTCACCGCACGGATGCCCTTGACCTTGTTGGCGGCGATGGCGACACCGAGACCGGTGCCGCAGACCAGCAGGGCGCGGTCCGCCTCGCCGCGGGCGACCAACTCGGCGGCGGCGATGGCCACCTTCGGGTACGCGGTGTGTCCGTCGGCGTCGACGCCCACATCGGTGACGGTGACGACGAGGTCACTGGCCTCCAGGTCCTTCTTGAGGGCTTCCTTGTACGCGTAACCGGCGTCGTCGGAACCGACGACGATGCGGAGCTTGTCGGACATCAGCGGATCTCCAGGGTGGGTGCGAGAACGGGGTGGACGGCGCGGACGATCAGGGCGAGGGAGTGCGCCCCGGCGTCCGGGGTGCCGAGACTCTTCTCGGCGTGCGGACGGGCCCGGCCCATGCGGGGCAGCAGGTCGGCGGTGGCGGCCGCGGCGGCGGCTGCGGTGCTCGCCGCTGTGTCCCAGGCGATGGACAGCGACTGCCCGTCGGCGGTGGCGGTGGTCAGTGCCTCGGCGAACGGGACGAGGACGTCGACCATCGTCTTGTCGCCGACCTCCGCCCCGCCCAGGCGCATCACGCCCGCCGCCGCCTCCGCGACTCCGGCGGCGACCACGGGGGCGGTGGGCCGGCCGGTGTCGCCGAGGGCGGTGCCGATGGCGCGGAGGATGACGCCCCACAGGGCGCCCGAGGTGCCGCCCGCCTTGTCGGCCCAGGCGTCGGCGGCCCGGTGCAGGAGCGTTTCGGCACCGGCGCCGAGCTGTTCCGCGCGGACGGCTGCCTCGTACGCACCCGTGGATCCGCGCTGCATGCCGATGCCGTGATCGCCGTCACCGGCGACCGCGTCGATCCGGCCGAGCTCGTCGGCGTGCGTGTCGACGGTGGACTTCAGGGTGCGCAGGGCGGCGAGGACGGTACGGGCGGCGGCGCGGGACTCCTCGGTGGCGGCCGGGACCGGCTCCTCGACGGCTTGCTCGGCAGGACCTTCGGAGATCAGGTCCGCAGCCTCGACCGTGCCCTTGCGGTACGCGGGGGCATCCGCCGGAGCTGTCCACAGCGGTTCCAGTTCGTCCGTCAGCCAGCACAGGGTGAGCGAGACGCCCGCCATGTCGAAGCTGGTCACCAGCTCGCCGACCTCGGGGTCGACGGACTCCACACCGGCTTCATGAAGCAGCTGGGCGACCCGGCGGTAGACGACGAACAGCTCCTCGTACTTCACCGAGCCGAGGCCGTTGAGAATGACGGCTGCCCGCTGCCCGCACGGGGAGTCGACACCCTCGGGCAGCTCACCCAGCACCGTGCTCACCAGCAGTTCGGCGGCCTCGTCCGCGCTCGGGACCGGCTGCTCGCCCATGCCCGGCTCGCCGTGGATGCCGAGCCCGACTGCCATCCGGTCCTCGGGGACGGTGAACAGCGGGTGGTCCGCGCCCGGCAGCGTGCAGCCGGAGAACGCGACACCGAAGGAACGCGTGCGGGCATTGGCCAGCTCGGCGATCCGGGTCACCTCGGCGAGATCGTGTCCCGCCTCGGCGGCGGCCGCGGCCGCCTTGAAGACCACCAGGTCGCCCGCGACCCCGCGGCGCTTGTGCGCCTCGGCCGCGGAGGCGCTCGATATGTCGTCGGTGACGCCGAGCGTCCGGGCGGGTATGCCCTCGGTGGTCAGCTGCTCGGCCGCCTGCCCGAAGTGCAGGACGTCGCCCGCGTAGTTCCCGTACGCGAGAAGGACACCACCGCCGGTCTGCGCGGCCTTCGCGACCTGCCGCACCTGGTGGGCGGAGGGCGAGGCGAAGACATTGCCGACCGCGGCGCCGTGCGCGAGGCCCTGGCCGACCAGGCCGGAGAAGGCCGGGTAGTGGCCGGATCCGCCGCCGACGACGACCGCGACCTGGCCGGGGGCGGTACGGGTGGCCCGGACCACCCCGCCGGGGACCTGACGGACCCGGTGGGGGTGGGCGGCGACGAACCCCTCGAGTGCCTCGTCGGCGAAGGCGGCGGGGTCGTTGAACAGGCGGGTCATCAGTGGGCCTCCACGAGGGACCGGCCCTGACCCGCGTCGCGGTCCTTGGACCGGCCGGCGAGCCACAGCATCAGTGCGGCGGACATGAGCATGAAGGCGCCGACCAGGAACAGCGGCAGGTAGTAGTCGCCGCTGAAGTCCTTCAGCCAGCCGGTGACGTAGCCGGCGGCGAAACCGGCCACATTGCCCGCGGTGTTGATCAGAGCGATACCGGCCGCAGCGGCGGCGCCGGTCAGGAACTGGGACGGCACGGACCAGAAGACCGGCAGCGCGGCGAAGATCGCACACGCGGTGACGGTGATGACGGCGACCGTCGCGGCGGGCGAGCCCATGTAGAGGGCGATCGGGATGGAGATACCACCCACGACGGCCGGGCCGGCGATGTGCCACTTGCCGACGCCGTGCCTGGTGGCGTGACGCGACCAGAAGAAGAGGACTATCGCCGCCGGGAGATACGGGATCGCCGTGATCAGGGCCTTGTCCATGACGCTGAACGAGGTGTCGAACTGCTCCTGGAAGCCGTTGATGATCGTCGGCAGGAAGAAGGCGAGGGCGTACAGGCCGTAGATGAAACCGAAGTAGATGAGCGCGAGGGTCCAGACACGGCTGTTGGTGAACGCGGCCTTCAGCGCCTCGCGCCCGTGCCCGGACTTCTCGTCGGCGCCGGTCTTCGTGGCGTTCTCGGCGGCCAGCTCGGCGGTCAGCCACTCCTTCTCCGGGGCGGTCAGCCACTTCGCGTCGGCCGGCTTGTCGATCAGGTAGAACCAGGCGATGACGCCCAGCAGGATCGCGGGGACGGACACGCCGAGGAACATCACGCGCCAGCCCTCGAGGCCGAACAGCCCGTGCTGATTGATGAACCAGCCGGCCAGCGGGGCGCCGATCACGGTGGTCAGCGGCTGGGCCAGGTAGAAGAGGCCGAGCACCTTCGTCCGGTGCCGGGACGGCACCCACTGGCTCAGGAAGAGGATCGCGCCGGGGAAGAATCCGGCCTCGGCGACACCGAGCAGGAAGCGGAGCGTGTACAGCTGCTCGCTGTTCTGCACCCAGGTGAAGAGCAGGGCGACGATGCCCCAGGAGACCATGATCCTGGCGAGCCAGCGGCGGGCGCCGAACTTGTGCAGGGCCATGTTGCTCGGCACTTCGAGAATGATGTAGCCGATGAAGAAGACGCCCGAGGCGAAGCCGAACTGGGCCGCCGTGAGCGCGAGGTCCTGGCCCATGCCGTTCGGCTCGGCGAAGGACACGGCCGTGCGGTCCAGATAGTTCACGAAGAACATCAGGGCCACGAAGGGGACGAGCCGGATCGAGACCTTCTTGATCGTCGACCGCTCGACGGCAGATCTCTCGACTGAATGCGCAGTGGCGCCCATGGAGACTCCTCGCTTCCCGGACAGCTTTGTCCGGCTCTGGTCACTGTCGGCAGCGGGCGGGGCCGGCAGTAGCCGCGGCGGGTCCGACCGGCGAACAGCTCACACGCTAGACCTGAAAACAAAATTGGTCACCAATTAACCAAAGTGACGTACGTCGCTCCGACGAGCACACCAAAAGGACCGATGAGCGCGATATGGTCCGCCCGGCCCGTGATCATCGGGAGACGTCTGATGTACTGGACGACGTGTCCACGCAGCCCGAAGAGCCCGATTTCACCTCGCTCCTGCGCCCCGTCGTACGCGAGTCCTCGGTCAGCGAGGTGGCCAAGCGGCTCCTCGACCACCTCTCCGAGGGCAACCTGAAGCCAGGCACTCGACTGCCCGCCGAACGGCAGCTCGCCGAGGCGCTCGGCGTCGCCCGGTCCAGCGTCCGGGGCGCCCTCTCCGCACTGGACGTGCTCGGCATCATCGAGATCCGGCCGGGCTCGGGGTCGTACGTGCGCGACGGCACGTCGGAGTTCCTGCCGCGGGCGATCAACTGGGGCCTGATGCTCGGTCAGCGCCGTACGCAGGACCTCGTGGAGGTCCGTACGTTCATGGAGGGCATGTCCGCACGCCTTGCCGCGGAACGGGCGGAGCAGGCGGACGTCGAACGGCTCGAAGGGCATCTGGCGCGGATGCGGGAGGCGGGCACGGACGTCAAGGCGTTCGTCGACGCCGACATCGCGTTCCACCTGGAGACCGCGAACATCGCCCGCAACACGGTGCTGAGCGACATCCTGCACTCCATCCGGGCGCTGCTCCAGGTCTGGATGGAACGGGCGGGCGACATCGAGGGCACGGTGAGCGGGACGCTCCATGAGCACGGGGCGGTGCTCGACGCGATCCGGGCGGGCGATCCCGAGGCGGCGGACGCGGCGATGGCCGAACACATGCGGTTGGCGAGCGACCGGCTGAACCTGTCGCTCCGCGCCGACCAAGAGGACTGACAACCGGTCCTCGCCTCCGGGCGCGCGCCCGGAGGCCCTTTTCGGCCTGTCCGGCGTTCGACGACGGAACCGTTGCTCGGGTGGGACGTTCAGTCGGACGGGCTGGGGGCGCCCCGGGGCCGGGGCGTCGCCGGACGGGCCACGGCGGCGGCGTTCGTTTCGCCCCCGAACCCCGGACGGGCTTCATCGGCCCGCCCACCTCGCTCGTATGCTCGGGTCATGACCGATCCTCAGCGCGCACGCCCGACCACCAACTCCATGCGGCGCGCGCTCAAACGGGCCCGTGACGGTGTCGCCCTCGATGTGACCGAGGCGGCCGTCCTGCTCCAGGCACGCGGCGAGGATCTGACGGACCTTGCCGCGTCCGCCGCCCGGGTGAGGGACGCGGGCCTCGAAGCCGCGGGTCGGCCGGGCGTCATCACGTACTCGCGCAAGGTCTTCATCCCGCTGACCCGGCTCTGTCGCGACAAGTGCCACTACTGCACCTTTGTCACTGTCCCCGGCAAGCTCCGCAAGGCCGGGCACGGGATGTTCCTGTCGCCCGACGAGGTTCTCGACATCGCCCGCAAGGGCGCGGCCATGGGCTGCAAGGAAGCACTGTTCACGCTCGGCGACCGCCCCGAGGACCGCTGGCCCGAGGCGCGGGAGTGGCTTGAGGCCGAGGGATACGACGACACCCTCGCGTACGTACGCGCCATGGCGATCCGGGTACTCGAAGAGACCGGACTCCTTCCGCACCTCAACCCCGGCGTGCTGACCTGGACCGACCTCCAGCGCCTCAAGCCCGTCGCCCCGTCCATGGGCATGATGCTGGAGACGACGGCGACCCGCCTGTGGTCCGAGCCGGGCGGCCCGCACCACGGTTCCCCGGACAAGGAGCCGGCGGTACGGCTGCGGGTGCTGGAGGACGCGGGCCGGTCCAACGTCCCGTTCACGACCGGCATCCTGATCGGGATCGGCGAGTCGTACGAGGAGCGCGCCGACTCCCTCTTCGAGCTGCGCAAGACCGCCCGCGCCTACCACGGCATCCAGGAGGTCATCGTCCAGAACTTCCGCGCCAAGCCGGACACGGCGATGCGCGGGATGCCGGACGCCGAACTGGAGGAACTGGCCGCCGCCATTGCCGTGGCCCGGCACATTCTCGGCCCGTCCGCCCGCATCCAGGCCCCGCCGAACCTCGTCGACGCGGAGTACGCACTGCTCATCGGCGCCGGGATCGACGACTGGGGCGGCGTCTCACCGCTCACCCCGGACCATGTGAACCCCGAGCGTCCATGGCCGCACATCGACGAACTCGCCGCGAAGACGGCCGAGTCGGGCTTCGAACTCCGTGAACGGCTCACCATCTACCCGGAGTTCATCCAGCGCGGCGAGCCCTGGCTCGACCCCCGCCTCCTCCCGCACGTCCGGGCGCTCGCCGACCCGGAGACCGGGCTGGCGAAGGAAGAGGCGATCCCCGCCGGTCTGCCGTGGCAGGAGCCGGACGAGGGCTTCAACGCCTCCGGCCGCACCGATCTGCACCGCACCATCGACACCGAGGGCCGAACCGGCGACCGCCGCGACGACTTCGACGAGGTCTACGGGGACTGGGAGGCACTCCGCGAGGCCGCCGCCCCCGGAATGGTCCCGTCCAGGATCGACACCGACGTGAAGGCGGCGCTCGGCCGGGCCGCCGACGACCCGACGAAGCTCACCGACGACCAGGCCCTCGCCCTGCTCCACGCGGACGGCCCGGCGCTCGACGAACTGTGCCGGATCGCGGACACGCTGCGTCGTGACGTGGTCGGTGACGACGTCACGTACATCGTCACCAGGAACATCAACTTCACCAACGTCTGCTACACCGGCTGCCGGTTTTGCGCCTTCGCCCAGCGGCGCACCGACGCCGACGCGTACACGCTCTCCCTGGACCAGGTCGCCGACCGGGCCGCGCAGGCGTGGGACGTCGGTGCCGTCGAGGTCTGCATGCAGGGCGGCATCCACCCGGACCTGCCCGGCACGGCGTACTTCGACATCGCGCGGGCGGTGAAGGAGCGCGTCCCCGGCATGCATGTGCACGCCTTCTCCCCGATGGAGGTCGTCAACGGCGCGACCCGGACCGGCATGTCCATCCGCGACTGGCTGACCGCCGCGAAGGAGGCCGGGCTCGATTCGATCCCGGGCACGGCGGCGGAGATCCTGGACGACGAGGTCCGCTGGGTCCTCACCAAGGGGAAGCTGCCGACGGCGACCTGGCTGGAAGTCATCAGGACGGCCCACGAGGTGGGGCTGCGCTCCTCGTCGACCATGATGTACGGGCATGTCGACCAGCCCCGCCACTGGCTCGGCCATCTGCGGACCCTGGCCCGCCTCCAGCAGGAGACCGGTGGCTTCACGGAGTTCGTGACGCTGCCGTTCATCCACACCAATGCGCCGGTCTACCTCGCGGGCATCGCCCGCCCGGGCCCGACCGACCGTGACAACCGGGCCGTCACCGCCATGGCCCGGCTCCTGCTGCACCCGCACATCACCAACATCCAGACCAGCTGGGTCAAGCTCGGCACGGAGGGCGCGGCCGAAATGCTCCGCTCCGGTGCGAACGACCTGGGCGGCACGCTGATGGAGGAGACCATCTCCCGCATGGCGGGGTCGAGTTACGGCTCGTACCGCTCGATCCAGGACCTGGTCGCCATCGCCGAACTGGCGGGCCGGCCGGCGAAGCCGCGCAACACGCTGTACGGGGAAGTCCCCGAGGAACGGCAGCGGGCGGCAGCCACGTCCGACGGACACCTCCCCGAGCTGCTGCCGGTGCTGCCGGACTGATCCGTTCGCGCGCTGCCCGGCCGCGTTCGCCGGCCGGGCAGCGGGCGGAGACACCCGGCCGTCCGGGGACGCCTGCGGGTGGCCGTCGGCCGCCGGGCAGGTTCCGCTTCAGGTCACGGATGTCCCGCGTCCGCGACCGTGGCCGGGACCTCGGAGATAGCTGTTCAAAAGTGACCGCCGGAGCCACTCCGTACATACCGTTCCGCCCCTGAACCAGCCGTTCCCGTTCGATTACAGTGCTGCGCAGTCGTACGCGGACGGGGGAAGGGGCGCGGTGAGCACAGGAGCCACAGCCATCTGGGGCCGCGCCGAACAGCAGGACTTCCGCAGCCGGGTGCGCGGCTGTCTGCTGGGCGGTGCCATCGGCGACGCGCTCGGCGCGGCCGTCAGCGGACTCTCGCTCGAAGAGATCCGCGCGGCCCATGGCGTCGAGGCCGTCACCGACTTCGTGCCCGTCCACGGCAGACGAGGTGCGGTCACCGCCGTCACCCAGCTCACCCTGTTCACCGTCGACGGACTGATCCGCGCCCAGGTCCGCCGCGACACCGGCGCCTGGCACCCGCCCACCGATGTGCACCGTGCCCATCTGCGCTGGGCCGCCACCCAGAGCGACTGGGGTCCGGACGAGCGGCGCACGGAGAACGGCTGGCTCGCCCAGGAGGAGTGGCTCTACGCCCGCCGTGCCCCCACCCGCGAATGCCTCAACGGCTTCGGCGACACCACCATGGGCACCCTCGACCAGCCCAAGAACCCTGCCGCGCGCGACTCGGCCGCACTCACCCGCTCCGCCCCCTTCGGCCTGCTGGTGGGCTGGGAACCGCAGCTCGTCCTGCAACTGGCCGTCGAATGCGCCGCCCAGACCCACGGCCACCCCACCGCCCTCCTGTCCGCGGGCGCCCTCGCCGTCGTGGTGCACGGGCTGGCCCGCGGCGAGACGCTGGACGGCGCCGTCCAGCAGGCCCTGGCGCTGCTCGCCGAGCGCCCCGGCCACGAACAGGTCACCGACGCCCTGCAGCAGGCCCTCGGCTCCGTGCGCCAGGGCATCCCGGGCCCGGCCCTCATCGAGGCGCTGGGTGACACGGACTCCGCCGAGGAGGTCCTCGCCGTCGCCGTGTACTGCGCACTGGTCGGCGAGGACGTCCGACACGGGCTGCGGCTCGCGGTGAACCACAGCGGCCCGTCCGCGGCCACCGGGGCGCTCTGCGGGGTACTGCTCGGTGTGCTGCACGGCGAGACCGCACTGCCGCCCGCCTGGCTCGCCGAACTGGAGGGCCGGGCCACGCTCCTGGAACTCGCCGACGACTTCGCCATGGAGATGACCCAGGGACCGGCGCTCCACAGCCCGTCGGCTGCCGCCCATGGCTGGCTGACCCGCTACCCGCGCGGCTGACCGCGTACGGACGGCACGGGAAAGGGGCGGGGTGCGGGCGCCGCCGCGTCCGTACCCCGCCCCTCGCACCTGGCTGAGGGGATCAGTCCTTCACACCCTCCGCGACCGCGGCGTCGCCGGAACCGGCCTGCGCCGGAAGCGTTGCGCCCGCGGCGTCCCCGTCGCCGTCCGTGTTGATCTTCTCGATCAGCGCGTCGCGCTCCGGGGTGTCCTCGGGCTTGATGAAGCCGATCAGGACGTAGAGCACCAGCGAGATCGCCAGCGGCAGTGCCACCTGGTACTGGAGCGCGACATCCGTCTTCACCGAACCGTCGAAGTTGTAGTTGGTGAAGTAGAACGCCAGCAGACCCGCCGCCCAGCTGACGAGCGCGGCCGTCGGGCCCGACTTACGGAACCTGCGCAGCAGGCCCAGCATGAACGGGATCGCGATCGGACCCATCAGACCGGCCACCCACTTGATGACGACGGAGATGATGTCCTTGAACGTCGGCGAGTTGATCTGGGTGGCGAGCGCCATCGACAGACCGAGGAAGCCGAGCGTGGACACTCGGGCCGCCAGCAGACCCGTACGGCTGCTCCAGCTGCGGGCCGCCTTCGAGATGACCGGGGCGATGTCCCGTGTGAAGACCGCCGAGATGGCGTTGGCGTCCGAGGAGCACATGGCCATCGTGTGCGAGAAGAAGCCGACGACGACCAGGCCCAGCAGACCGTGCGGCAGCAGCTGCTCGGTCATCAGGGCGTAGCTGTCGGAGGCGTCCGGCTTCTGTGCGTGGACCAGCAGCGGGGCGCACCACATCGGGAAGAACAGGACCGTCGGCCAGACCAGCCACAGCACGGCGGAGAGCCGGGCCGAGCGGGTCGCGGAGGCGGCGGAGTCCGTGGCCATGTAGCGCTGGGCCTGGTTCCACATGCCGCCGTTGTACTCGAAGGTCTTGATGAAGAGGTACGCCAGCAGGAAGGTCACCGTGTACGGGCCGGCCGTCGGGTTCGTGTGGCCCTCGGGCAGCTTGTCCCAGACCGTCCACAGGGTGCTGACGCCGTCGAGCTTGATCATCGCGGTGACGAGCATCGCGATACCGGCGAAGAGCTGGATGACGAACTGTCCCAGCTCCGTGAGGGCATCGGCCCACAGGCCGCCGACCGTGCAGTAGACGGCCGTGATGCAGCCGGTGATGAAGATGCCCTGGGTGATCGTGATACCCGTGAAGACGGAGAGCAGGGTGGCGATGGCCGCCCACTTGGCGCCGACGTCCACGATCTTCAGCAGCAGACCGGACCAGGCGAGCGCCTGCTGCGTCTGGATGTTGTAGCGGTTCTTCAGGTATTCGAGCGGCGACGCGACATGCAGCCGCGAGCGCAGCCGGTTGAGCCGGGGCGCGAAGAGCTGGGCGCCGATGCCGATGCCGATGGCGATCGGCAGCGACCAGGTCACGAACGACGTGACGCCGTACTGGTAGGCGATACCGGCGTACCCGGTGAACATCACGGCGCTGTAGCCGGACATGTGGTGCGAGATGCCGGACAGCCACCACGGCATCTTGCCGCCGGCCGTGAAGAAGTCGCTGACGTTGTCCACACGCTTGTGGGACCAGAGTCCGATCGCGATCATCACGCCGAAGTAGCCGATGAGCACGACCCAGTCGAGACTGTTCATGTGCCCCCTCCTGGGGTCCGCCTTGTGAACGGGGTGCGCACTTCGTCAGTACGGCCGCCCAGCGGGGCCCCGTGCGGGAGCGGGGACATTGGGGATTGAACCGCCTGCTCGGTCCCTCGGTCAAGGTCTTCGGCGATCAGGGATGTGAACATCAATCAGTAAGTCGAACGATTTTACTCGTTCTTGACCTAATGGGGCGTTGTCGTGAACGTGACGGCGGCCACACGATGAGCGGGCACTTCGTCAGGCTGTGCAGAGCAATCACGAGCACTGGAGAGCGCAGAAAGACCGCACGGGATGCGGGTCCCGTGCGGCCGAGAGGAGGAGAGCGGGAGAACAGGAGGGACCGAGGGGAACCGGGACTGTCGCCGATCGCCGCTGCCGGTATCGGCGCATCAGCGCCCTCGTCGCCGCGGCGCCTCAGCGCATCAGTTCGCCGGCGTTGACCAGTAGGGACTGCCCGGTGATCGCCCGGGCCCGGTCGGAGGCCAGGAACACCGCCGCCTCCGCCACATCGCCGTCCGTGGCCAGCTCCGGCAGCGCCATCCGTTCGGTGAGCCTGCCCAGCACCTCGGCCTCCGGCACGCCCTCGGTGTGCGCGGTGAACTGCACGTACGCCTGCACCGGCGGACCCCACATCCAGCCGGGCAGCACGGTGTTCACGCGGATCCGGTGCGGACCGAATTCCCGCGCCATGGAGTACATCGCCGAGGTGAGCGCGCCCTTCGACGCCGCGTACGCCGCCTGCTGCACCTGGGAGGGCGCGGCGACCGACGACTGCGTGCCGATGACGACGACGGAGCCTCCCCGCTCCTTCAGTCCGGGCAGGCAGGCGCGCGTCATCCGCAGCGTGCCGAGCAGATTGACGTCGATCACCGACTGCCAGGTGGCGAGGTCCGCGTCCTCGACCCCGCCGAAGTAGCTGTCCCAGGCCGCGACATGGACCACCGCGTCGATCCGCCCGAACCGCCTCAGCGCCAGCCCGGCGAGCGCCTCGCACTGCGCCTCGTCGGTGATGTCGGTGGCCTGATGGGCCGTGTGCCGGCCCCCGGGATCGATCTCGGCGGCCGACTTGGCGAGATTGGCCGCGGTACGCGCTCCGAGGACGGCGCTCCCGCCGTCCCGTACCACCGTCGCTGCGATCTGATGACCCAGCCCGGCGCCCACACCGGACACGATGACGGTCTTCCCCGCGAGCAGCATCGGGTGCCTCCCGGCTCTGGCAGTTCTTCTGACGGGGCGTCAGAGTAGGACGCTGCAGCGGAGTACGGAAGGGGAACGGCATGAGCGACGAGACGCGCAGCGATACGTACGCCGAACTGGCCGCGCTGGGGCCGTACGGAGTCCATCCCGGCCACGCGCTGATCACCATGGTGGAACCGCACCCGGGCCATGAGTACGCGTACAACCGCTGGTACGAGGACGACCACTACTACGCGGGCGCCATGGCGATGCCCTGGATGTTCGCCGGGCGGCGCTGGGTGGCCACCCGGGAGCTCCAGGAGCTGCGTTATCCGGAGAAGTCCGCGGTCGCGCAGCCGGTCGGCGCCGGGTGCTATCTGTCCACGTACTGGGTGACGGACGGGCGCTACGACGACCACATGAAGTGGACTGTCGGGATCAACAAGCGGCTGAACCGGGACGGCCGGGTCTATCAGGACCGCACGCATGTGTTCACCGCGTTCCAGGACCACGAGGCGACGGTCTACCGGGACGGCGCCGCCGGCCCCCGGGACCATCACGCCCTCGACCACCCGTACCGCGGGCTCGTGCTGCAGGTGATCGACGCCGAAGGGGCCGGGCAGCGGTCGGAGCTGCTGGAATGGCTGCGCTCCCGGCATCTGCCGAAGCGGCTCGGCGGCTCACCGGCGGCGATGGTGACCGTCTTCCGCCCCACGCCGCTGCCGGGTGACCGGATGACCTATGTGAAGCAGGTCGAGGGCGTCGACACCCGGCTCACCCTGCTCTGGTTCCTCCAGGAGGACCCGCGGGAGTGCTGGGCGGAGCACTTCACCGGTCTCGACGCGGCGGTTGCGGAATCCGGCCTGGGGCGGGTGGAGTTGGTGGCGCCGTTCATCCCGACCGTGCCCGGCACGGACAGGTACGTGAATCAGCTGCGCTGAACGGACCGTCCGGCGGTGGGCCCCCTCGGCCAGGACGGCGGACCGGTCGAGAGGGCCTCCTGCGGCACCGTTTCGGTGCCGCACCGCATTCTGTGGGTGGGCATGGGTCAGACGTCGACGGAGCCCTTGGCGATGTCGGACACAAAGGCATTCCACGCACCGGGCACGAAGGTGATCGAAGGGCCCTCGGGGGCCTTCGAGTCGCGGACCGCAATCGACTGGACGAGGGGGGACTTGACCTCGACGCAAGCGCCGTTGCCCCCGGAATACGACGACTTCGTCCAATTGTCCGTGGCGCCCTGACGAATAGCCATGTTCACTCCGGTTCGGATTCAGAGAGTTGTGTGACTCGCACCAACTGCGCATCTGTTGGCGTGATCGACGCTACTCGCCAACATCGCTGGGTGAGAGGGGTGTTCACTCGACCGGATGGCATATTCCATACGGGTCTTCCGCTTTGATGCGGCGACGGTGTACCGTGCCGTCGCCTCACCCTTAACATCGTTCCTTTTCCCGCATACCGGACTTTGCGGAATTTCTGGTTCAGTCGGTCAGTCGGTGCTGAGCTGGGCGTACGTCTTCGCGATGTCGGCGATGTAGTGCCGGGTCTGCTCCACGTTCAGTGCCTGCGCCCGCAAGTGCTCGTACATGACGCTGTACCGATGCACATCATTGGCTTTCTCCAGATAGAGGTCGCTGGTGACGCCCTCGATATAGACGACGCTGGAGTCCGCGGTATCCGGGAATTCCAGAATGGCGTACTGCCCGTTGATGCCCGGGTGGGCGCCCATGTCGAACGGCAGCACCTGAATCGTCACATGGGGCAGGTGCGACAGCTCGACGAGCTGTTCCAGCTGCTCGATCATGACCTGCCTGCCACCGACCATCCGGCGCAGCGCGGCCTCGTCGACGACCGCCCAGAGCCGCAGCGGCCCCTCCTGGGTGGTGATCCGGTCCTGGCGGCGCGCACGGACGCTGACGCGCTTGTCGATGTCGGTCTGCGGTGCCTCCGGCAGCGCGCCGTTGATCAGTGCCTCGGCGTAACTCCGGGTCTGCAACAGGCCGGGGACCACCTGCGGTTCGTACACCCGCAGTGACTCGGCGTCGGTCTCCAGACCGATGTAGACGCTGTACGGGATGTCGCCGAAGGCATGCCACCAGCCCTGCTGGCGGGAGTCCTTGGCCATCTGCATGAGCGAGTCGACGATCCGGTGGTCCTCGACCTCGTACACCCCGCAGAGATCGCGGACATCGCGCTGGCTGATCGAACGGCGGCCGTTCTCCAGGCGGCTGATTTTCGACTGCGAGACCAGCAGTCGCTCCGCCACCTCCTCGGCCGTCATGCCCTTGAGTTCGCGCAGTCGGCGCAATTCCTGGCCCAACCGGCGTCGCCTGACGGTGGGATTGACGTTGGACGGCACGGAAACGGCACCTCCGGCTGTGTAGCTGTGCGTATCTACTGCTCAGCAGATTGCCACCCGTGGGGCCGGTTGCGCTGGGAAATGGCCACACGCAGGCGCGCGGGGCAGCCGGTGGACGGCTGCCCCGCGCGTGGTGCGGCTCCCGAACCGGGTCTTGGGGACGTCGGTGCGGCGGTATGCGGTTCTGTTGGTGCGGTGGTGCGGTGCGCTGCCCTAGTGGGCAACGGTGTGCACCATGCTGTCGCGACGGGACTGCGACTGCACTTGCGGTTGCAACGGCCCTCCCGCCGCCTGGTTGCGGCGCGGCTGGGCGATCGCCCCGTTCTGGACGTCCATCACGGCGTGCGCCACGAGACCGCCCATCGGGTCGTGTCTGATCAGGTCCCGGAGCCGGGAGCGCGATGAGCGCCCCTCGTTCCCGGGGTAGAGGTGCTTGCCGAGTCCGACCGCGTGGGCCAGTGCGGCGAGCGCCGCGGTCCGCGGGTCCGGCGGTACACCGGTGCGGATCGCACTGTCCAGCCGGGATCTGATCTCCCGGCTGATCGCCGTGTCCGTCGCCTGGTAGCGAGTCGTCGGCAGAACCCCGCACATCTGGCCCGCCACGGCATGCACCATGCCGCACCGCTCCAGATGCGAGAGATAGGTCTGGCGCAACCCCAGTCGGGGCCCGCCTATCCAGTGGACGGCCCGAACCGGGCTGCCGCGTCGGCGCAGCAGTTCCAGTGCGGAGTCCAGTGTCGGATCTCCTGTCGGCCGTGGCATCACCACGGCGATACGATCCCCGTCAGGGGCTATCCGTCCTGCCAGAGCCAGCTCCACTAGCTGAGCTCCGGCGAGGCCGAGGTCGAGCGACTGCGGCTGCGCTGTGGTACCCGTGGTCGGGTCCAGAGCGAGCAGCAGAAGCTCCTCCGGAATTGTTCTGCGGCTCCTGCCCATCCATGCCTCCCCGCGTGGATGAATGACAGGGTGACCCCTCTCACATTGGTCTGTCGAGAGTGCCTGGGTGCTTCGTACGGGAACCAGTAGGTATGTCGTTCTCGTCTAGCAGCGCGGCCGAGGGTTCACACAGGACACTGGTAGATGGTTCGGACAGCGCGGGGGGGACCCCGCAGCGCAGGAGGAGGCATCGGTGGCGGGCGAGTCCCCCGACAAGTCGGAGCAGCAGAAGTCGTCGGGAACGGCTCGGAGCGAAGGCGATCCGCGGCTTGCCGTCTTCCGTGAACCGGCCTCCCCGGCGGAGTCCGGCGGCAAGCAGGACACGGCGACGGCGGTCTTCCGTACGAAGCCGGTCGAGAACGGTGAGGACGCGGAGCACGCCGAGGGCGTCGAGGGCACGGAGAACGCCTCTGAGGGCCCCGAGGCGGCCTCCACGCCATCCGGGCCCGCCGAGCCCGAGGAGGGCGACGCGCGGCTGCGTGCGGCGGTGGCTGCGTGGGTGGGGAAGGGTGACGAGGACGCCGCAGGCGCTGCTGCCGAGGAACCCGAGGCCGCCGAGGCCGACGATGACGCCGATGACGCTGCGAAGCCCGAGACGGTCGCGGAGAGCGACACGCCCGCGCCGGCGGACGAGGCGGGCGAGAGCGCGACGGACTCCGCCGACGCGACCGCGGACGAAGCGGCTGCATCGAGCGCGGACGCGGCGGATGCGGCTGAAGTGGCGGACGACGCCGCGGAAGCAGACGCCGACACCCATCACGATGCGGATGACGAGGCCGCCGACAAGCCTGCGGCGTCCGGTGATGCCGCAGCCGCAGCCGCAGCCGCTGACGAGGACGCAGCCGCAACCACTGATGCGGACGAGGGCGAGGGCGAGGACGAGGACGAGGACGAGCCTGCGGTCTCCGGCGACGCCTCCGACGAGACCCGTGTCTCCGAGGGGCGCGAGGAGAACCGTGCCTCGGACTCCGAGGTCTCCGAAGACGCGACGGACTCCGAGGGCAACAAGAGCGCCGGTGACAGCGAGCCCGCGGCGGCCGACGACGCCGGTGGCGACGCGGCCAAGGGTGCGGACGCCGACGTCGTGGACCCCGCCGAGGACGCCGGCGACGCCGGTGACAGCGAACCCGCGGCGGCCGACGACGCCGATGACGACGCCGATGACGACGCGGCCAAGGGCGCCGAGGTCACCGGCGCGGACGTCGCGGACCCTGCCGAGGACGCCGACGGCACCGAGCCCCCTGCGGACAAGCGCGGAATCGATCAGCCCACGGCCGTCTTCAAGGCGATCCGGCGCGACCGGATCGACCAGCCGACGACCGCGCTGAAGGTCACCCGCCCCTCGGCGAAGCCCGAGGAGAAGCCGGAGTCCGAGAGCCCCGCCGAGCGCACCAGCCAGTTCGTACCGCTCCGCCGCGACGACGCCCGCCCCGCCCCGGCGCCCCGCAAGCCCGAGACGACTGGATCCGCAGCCGCCCCGGCCGCCCGGCCGAGCTCTGCCTCGGCCCCCGCTCCCTCGCTCAGCGGAGCCGAGCGCACCCGGCAGCAGCCGATGCCGCCCAGGCCGCCGCTCGACCTGCTGGCCGAGCTGACGAACACGCCCCCGCCCCCGGAGACGCCGGTCCGTACCGCCGTTCGCCGGGTCAAGATCTGGACCCCGCTGGTCCTGCTCCTCCTGGTCGTATTTGCGATCGTGCAGGCCGTGCGCCCGTTGCCGGCCCCCGAGCTGCAGCTGACGGCGAAGCCGACGTACACCTTCGAGGGCGGGAAGCCGTCGCTGCCGTGGCCGAGCGAGGGCCAGGGCTACATGGCGGCGACCGGTCTCGGCACAGTGGACTCGTTCGGCGAGCAGAAGGCCGTGCCGATCGGCAGTGTGGCCAAGGCGATGACCGCGTACGTCGTCCTCAAGGACCACCCGCTGAAGAAGGGCAAGGCGGGTCCGTCCATCACGGTCGACGCCAAGGCGGAGTCGGACGGCAAGCTGGACTCGGCGGGCGAGTCGACCCTCAACACCGTGAAGGCCGGCGACAAACTCACCGAGCAGCAGGCCCTGGCCGCCATAATGATCCCGTCCGCCAACAACATCGCGCGGCTGCTCGCGCGCTGGGACGCGGGTTCCGAGCAGGCGTTCGTCAAGAAGATGAACGACACCGCCAAGTCGCTCGGCATGAAGAACACCACATACACCGACCCGTCCGGGCTCAAGGAGACGACGGTGAGTTCGGCCGAGGACCAGGTGAAGCTCGGTCAGAAGCTGGTGGAGATCCCGGCGTTGATGGCGATCACGCAGCTGCCCTCGTGGACCGACCCGTCGGGCAGGAACTGGCGGAACTACAACACCCTCGTCCCGTACAACGGCGCGCTCGGCATCAAGACCGGCTCCACCACCAAGGCCGGCGGCAACCTGCTCTTCGCCGCGCACAAAATGATCGGCGACACCGATCAGCTGATCGTCGGCGCGGTGCTGGGCCAGCACAGGCCGCCCATCATCGACACGGTCAACGCGGTCAGCAAGGAAGTGATGGTCGCGACGGAGGACCTGCTGAAGAGCGGGAAGGTCGTCAAGAAGGGCGATGTCGTCGGCAGGGTCGACGACGGGCTCGGAGGTACGGTCCCGGTCGTCGCGACCGAGGACGTGGAGGCGGTCGGCTGGCCCGGTCTGACGGTCAGGATCGAACTGACCGACGACGGGGGGACGATCCCGCACTCGGCGGCCGCCGGAACCCATGTGGGCACGCTCACCGTCGGTGAGGGGACCAGTCAGGTGAAGGTCGCGGTGGCGCTGCAGAGCGATCTGGCGGAGCCCGGCTTCGGCCAGAAGCTGACCCGCATCAGCTGACGCGGGCCGGGGAAGGGGGTGCCGATCCCGGCACCCCCTTTCCCGTTGCGCACGTGTTAGCGTCCCCGGACAACCGGGCAGCGCCGGACCGCGTCCTCACACGTGTACCGAATGGGGGCACGGGGGGCACGGGCACGAAGTACGGGGACAGGGGTACGGGGCCGGCGGAGACGGGGAGAGACCGTAGTGACCACCGCGGAGCCGAGATCCGGCCGTACAGCGGCCGGGAGCAGCGATGTGCGAGGCGACGTGACGAGCGGCAGCGGTGGCGGGGACACAGGCGTCCGGCTGCCGGCCCCGCGTACCCCCGAACCCCGGGCCGAGGTGCCGCGGCGGACCCGCGCCCAGCGGCTGCTGCGTCACCCCGTCACCATCGCGACGGCGGCCGCCGCGGTCACCCACATCCTCTGGTTCTTCTTCTTCGCGAACAGCGGCGGCGACCTCGCGGCGCAGGATGCCTGGGCCGAGTTCGTCGGCCGGCATCCGGGCACCGCGTACAACCTCGCCTGGTACGGGGGCATGCACCCCGTCTCGTACAGCGTCGTGTCGCCGTATCTGATGTCGGTGCTCGGCGTCCGTACGACGATGATGATCGCCGGGACGGTGTCGGCGGGGCTGACCGCGCTGATCCTGGTCCGGGTCCCGGCCGTCCGTAACCCGCTCGCCTGCTCGCTCGCCGGGGTGTTCGCGTTCCTGTGCAACGCAATGTCCGGGCGGGTGACGTTCGGGCTCGGCATGATGTTCGCCCTGGGCGCGGTGGCCGCGGTGTTCTGCTGGCCGTACCGGTGGCGCCACAAGCGCTGGGCGAAGGCGGCCGTCACCGCGCCGCTCGCCGGTCTCGCCACCGCGGGCAGCCCTGTCGCGGGACTTTTCCTCGGCGTGGTGGCGGCGGCGCTGTTCCTGAACAAGCGGCGCCCGGGGGCGTACGCGCTGGGACTGGCACCGGTCGCGGTGGTGGCGCTGTCCTCATGGCTGTTCCCGTTCTCGGGTACACAGCCGATGTCGATCGCGACGCTGTCGTTGCCGTTCCTCTTCGCCGTCCTCGTCTTCTTCCTCGTGCCCCGCGAGTGGAGCACGGTCCGTACCGCCGCTGCCGTCTACGGGGTCGGGACGCTGCTGACCTATGTGATCGATTCGCAGATAGGGTCGAACGTCACGCGGATGGCGATGCTGTTCGCCGGGGTGGCGCTGCTTGCCGCGCTGCCGTACGCGGTGCCGCGATCCCGCCGCTGGTACGCGCTCCTCCTCGCGTTCGTCGGCATGAACGTCTGGATCGGTATCAAGGGTGCCGACGACATCGTCCGCACCGCCCCCGCCGCCTCCTGGACGCGCGAATTGGCGCCGCTCGTCAACGAGCTCCAGACCATCGGCGCGGAGCGGGGCAGGGTCGAGGTGGTGCCCGCCAGCAGCCACCGGGAGGCGTCCGCGCTCGCGCCGTACGTCAACCTGGCCCGCGGCTGGAACCGGCAGGCCGACATGGAGCGCAACCCGCTCTTCTACGACGACACCCTGAACCCTGTGAACTACCGCCAGTGGCTCGACCGCTGGGCCGTGCACTACGTGGTGCTGCCCAAGGGAGAACCGGACGCCACCGGCGCGGTGCAGGAGGCGGAGCTCGTCCGGAAGGGGCAGCCGTATCTGCGCAAGGTCTGGTCCGACTCCAACTGGCAGCTCTTCGAGGTCGACAGCCCGGTGCCGCTGGCCGATCCGCCGGCGACCGTCGACCGGGCCGGTGCGGGCGAGCTGACCATCCATGTGAAGCGGGCGGGCCGGGTGCTGATCCGGATTCCGTACTCGCGCTGGCTCGCCCTGGTCGACGACGAGGGCAAGAGCGTGGAACGCCCGCAGGAGACCGAGGCGTCCAAGCAGCGCACGGACCAGGACAGCCCGCGGACCTTCGTCAACACCAACGGCTGCCTGATCAAGGTGGACGAGGACGCGGACGGCGACGAGTGGACGGAACTGCTCGCGCCGCGCGCCGGGGTGTACCGGCTGGCGGCGCCGTACCAGCTCTCGCCCGGCACCCCGTGCCCGGAAGAGCTGCGCTGAGCGGGCGCGGACGAGGGCACAGACAGGAAGACGGCAGGCAGATCGTGCACGGTCTCTCCCTCTGGGTCCCGTGCCCTGGCATGGTGTGCTGCCATGAGGTGCCAACAGTGCGGTGGCGAACAGCGAGGTTCGCTGCCGGGATTGGTCTGTCCGGACTGCGGATCGGTGGCCCGCTCCGTCGGCGGAGACGGTTCCTGGATCGCCCGCGAGACACTCGCGGGCCGGATATCCACGCTGCCGCGACGCAGAAAGGCCCTGCTGGCGGCAGGAGTTGTCGTGGTGGCGGGGTCACTCGTCACGGGTGGCTCGCTCCTCGCGTCGGACGGCGGCGGCACGCGTACAGGGGCGATGGGCCGCGTCGGAGAACCGCAGGACGGCCTCGGGGGCGGCGCCCCCACCCGGATCGGCCCGTCGGGCACGGAGAGCCCGGACCCGGACCCGACCCCGGCACCCTCCGGCTCCCCGGCATCGCCGAGCCCGTCACCGAGTCCCTCCCGTCCCCCCGAGCCGTCGCCCGGGAAGGCGGGTTACGCGTACACCGCCTGGGCGGGCCCCGGCTGCACGACGGGCGCGTACCGCGAACACGGCCGGTACGAGGACGATGACGACGGCTGGTACACGGTCGACTCGGGTGGATACCGGGGGAGTTCGTGCGACGGACGGTTCAGCGCCCTGCCGATGTCCGGCAGCCCGACCGAGGACCGGGGCAACACCGCCACCTGGTCCTGGCACCTGGGCAGCGGCTACCGGGAGTGCGCGCTGACGGTCTTCGTACCGAGCAGCGGCCGCGACCGCGATGTCGCGGGCAACCCCACCGTGTACCGGGTGCTCTCGGACCCCGACGACGCGGACTCCGCCTACACCGGCTTCGCCGTACGCCAGACCGCGCACCGCGGCAGACCCGTCGACGTCAGCAGCTACCCGGTCAAGGGCAACACCTTCGCGGTGCAGCTGGTCGACCGGGGGCGCGACTGGGGCGACGAGGAACTGGTGGGCGCACACCACGCCGCCGCGCAGATGAAGGTGGCCTGCCGCTGAGGGCACGGGGCTGCTGAGCCCACACCCGCCCGCAGGTCGAACGCGGCCGGTGAGGCGCGGCCCGAACCGGTCGGCGCGCAGGAGCGCCGAGGGGGCCCGACGGGCGATTCCCGCACAGCGTGGCGACGGCTCGTCCCGGCGCGACCGGGAGAGCGGGGGCCACGTGCTGCACAGCGCGAAGGCCACCTCCCCGTGCATCGCGGAGCTCGGCCGGGTCCACATCCAGCAGGAGGGCCACTGGTGCCCGGCCTGCATCGCTCCCGGGCCGCCGCCCGGGAGCGAGACGCATGACGTCGTCCTGAGCGGCGCGTCGCGACACACTTCGGCGACGGCCGAAGAGTCGCCCCCCTAGCGTTGAACCATGACCGACTCCGGCGACATCACCGCCTCCGCCGCCTTCACGGCGTTCACCGCTCTGCACCGCACGCCGGAGGCGGCGCCACTGCTGCTGCCCAACGCCTGGGACCACGCCTCCGCGACGGCCCTGGCCGAACAGGGCTTCCCCGCCATCGGCACCACCAGCCTCGCGGTGGCCGCGGCGGCCGGACTGCCGGACGGCACAGGGGTGACGCGAGCGGACACCCTGCTCCTGGCCCGGCGGCTGGGCGCAGGCCCGTACTTCCTCTCGGTGGACGCCGAGGGCGGGTTCGGCGACGATCCGTCGGAGGTGGCCGAGCTGGCCCGGGACCTGGCGGACGCGGGGGCGGTCGGCATCAATCTGGAGGACGGCAGGGCCGACGGCACGCTCGCCCCCGTGGACCTGCACGCGGCGAAGATCGCGGCGGTGAAAGCCGCCGTGCCGCACCTCTTCGTCAACGCGCGCACCGACACGCACTGGCTGGGCGCAGAGCTGACGGCCGGGACGATGCACCGGCTCGACGCCTATCAACAGGCGGGCGCCGACGGAGTGTTCGTCCCCGGCCTGACCGACGCGGCGGCGATCGCCGCGCTGGTCAAGGACCTCGACGCGCCGCTCAACATCCTCTACTCCCCGTCCGGCCCCACGGTTGCGCAACTCGGCGACCTGGGGGTGAGCAGGGTGAGCCTGGGATCGCTGCTGTACCGGGCGGCGCTGGGCGCGGCGCTGGGGGCGGCGGCGGAGATCAGGGCGGGCCGGGCGGTGAGCGGAGACGTACCGACGTACGCACAGGTACAGAACCTCAGCACGTGACCGTCCGCCCGGCCCCGCTTGATCCCCCGGCCGGCACCTCCCCGAAGCCACCGAAGCCGCCGGGCCCGCCGACCGAGAGCGAGCCGAAGGACGCGGATCCCGTCGAGGTGACACCGCCTGCGCCCGCCTTCTGTCCTGCGCCGTGACCGGTCGGAGGCAACCATGGATGTAGGGCAGCCGCGGCGGGCGCCGTCGGTGGGCGAGCGGTGGTGCACGTCGGCCGGACGCGAGGAGGAACGCCATGATCGTCGACTGCGCGCACTACCGCGACGGGCGTCGGCAGCAGGAGGGCTCGATGCCACTGGAGCAGGCCGCCGCCCGCTGCAGGCAGGGCGGCTTCGTCTGGCTGGGCCTCTTCGAGCCCGGCCAGGAGGAAATGGACAACGTGCGCAAGTGCTTCGGACTGCACGAACTCGCCGTCGAGGATGCCCGGACCTCCCACCTCCGGCCGAAGGCGGAGCGGTATGAGGACGGCACCGAGCTGATCATCCTGCGCACCGCTCGCTACGACGACGAGCGCGAGGAGATCGACACCGGCGAGATCAGCGTCTTCCTCGCGGAACACTTCGTGATCACCGTTCGCCAGGGCATCGCCAGCGAGCTGCACGGCGCCCGTGCCCGGCTCGAGCGCCGCTCCGAGCTGCTGCGGGCCGGTACCGCCTCAACCCTGTGGGCGATCCTCGACCAGGTCGTCGACAGCTACGCGCCGGTCGTCGCGGAACTCGACCGCGACATCGAGCAGATCGAGGCCACGGTGTTCTCCGGGGTGGTGGCACCGACCGAACGGATCTACTTCCTGCGTCGTGAGGTCACCGACTTCTACCGCGCCGTGCACCCGCTGCTTGCCGTGCTCTCCCGGCAGCTGCAGCCCGGCAAGTACCCGGCCGAGCTCCTGCCGTACTTCCACAACGTTCACGATCACCTGCTGCTGGTCAACGAGGAGGTCGCCGCTCAGCGCGACCTGCTGACCACCGTCCTGGAGGCGAACATCGCGGTGGTCTCCGTCGAGCAGAACAAGATCAACCTCCAGCAGAGCGCCACGATGGAGCGGCTCACGATCGTCGCGACCGTGTTCCTTCCGTTGTCCTTCGTGGTCGGCTTCTTCGGGCAGAACTTCGCCTGGCTGGTCAGGCACATCGACAGCTTCACAGCGTTCCTCGACCTCACGGTCGTCGGACTGCTGCTGCCGACCCTGGTGCTGTACGTCTGGCTACGCCGACGGCATGGTCACCCGGCCCCGCTGATGCCTGAGGCGAGCAACGCCGTCCCGCACCCCCCGACGGCCTCCACGAAGTGAGGACGGCACCGGCTCATGGCGGTTCAGTACAGATCGATGTCCACCGGAAGGGCTGCCGGCCCGGTCATGAGGGCGTAGAGGGCGGAGCGGCGGGCAGGGGCGGCGCGCAGCGGGCCGAAACCGAAGGCGACGGCTGCGACGGCCGGGGCGAAGACCCCGGAGCCGGTGCCCCTCGCTCCGTCGGCGGGACGTCGCCACCGAGTAATTCGACGTGCAGTATTCCGTAACCCGTAATCTGTAATTCCCGATCCGTTACCCATAGTCGGTTAATGGCTATGGGTGGCGGACTCCGTAATAACCCGCATAAATGCTTACTCGAAAAAATTTCACGGAGTCGCACAACCATTCACTGGTGCCCCATGTCTGATCAGTGGAGTCAGCAGACTTCAGAGACTGACTGGATCGGGCGCCGCGGAAGCATGCAACAGAGCTGTCCCGTGCGCCCCTTTTTCAGACGTGGGGAAACACATGCGCATTCGTGCCTCTGTCGCCGCAGTGACAGGCGCCCTGGCCCTCTCCGCCCTCGCCGTTCCGGCGGCGCAGGCGGATGACAGCAACACCGTCTCCTCGTTCACGCAGAGCGTCGAGGCCGACGCGGCGGTCGACCCGGCCGACGACGTCAGCGGAGACACCACGATCTCGAACGTGGTCGTAAACGGCGGCAAGGCCGTCGTCATGGGTGCGACCACGAAGAAGACCTTCACGGTCAGCTTCACCGCCACGGACGACTCGGGCATCGAATGGGCGACCGCGGTGCTGTGGCACGGTTCGACCTTCGACAGCCTCGACGGCGGCGTGGTGCCCAACGAGGACGAGGCCGTCTGCACCAAGGTCAACGACACGACCTCCACCTGCAAGCACACCTTCACTGTCGACGCCAACTACGACCTGCTGAACAAGCTGGCCGGCGGCTGGAAGGTCTGGGCGATCGCTCAGGGCACGGACGCCGACTACGTCCAGAAGGACAACGCCAAGGGCTTCAGCCTGCAGCGCATGTCGAAGCTGACGGTCAACGCGTCCCCGGAGCCGGTGGTGAAGGGCAAGACCATCACGGTCACCGGCGCGCTGACCCGTGCCGACTGGGAGTCGAACAAGTACGTGGGCCTCAGCGGCCAGTCGGTGGTGCTGCAGTTCCGCAAGGCGGGCACCACCAACTACACCAACGTCAAGGGCATCAAGTCGACCACGGGCGGCGCGCTGAAGACCACGGTCACGGCGTCCACCGATGGCTATTACCGCTTCACCTACGCGGGTATCGCGTCCACCGCGACGGTCAGCGCCGCGGGTGACTACATCGACGTGAAGTAAGTCGGCGTGAAGTATGTCGGCGCGAGGCAAGCCGACGTGAAGTAGCCCATGGTCCCGTAGACGCGGGGCCCGTAACGGATTAACGGATTTACGCGGGAAAGCGGCGGTCGACCCACCTCCACACGAGCTCAGGGTGGCCGCCGCCACCACGGCGATATCCACCGCGACCCACGGCATTGTCACTCCGACCAGCTTCAGCGCGAAGAAGTCCTGAAGCCAGGGCACGGCGAGCACCATCAGGAACGCCACGCCCATCGCGGCGACGAGGCAGATTCGCCACCAGGTGGGCCGGGCGACGATCACGAGCACTGCGCGTCCGGAAACCCCTCGGTTGGCGTCACGACCTCGGCCCTGACCGTCATCGACTCGGACACCTGGGCGGTTGCCGTCAGAAGCTCATGTCAAAGGCCCCGGACCATGATCGGTCCGGGGCCTTTTGCCTGGTGCCCCCGGCAGGATTCGAACCTGCGACACCCGCTTTAGGAGTTCCTTCCGGCGGCCCAAGGGCCGGGTATGCGGCTCGCTGGCGTCCTGCGCAGCGTCCGGCATCGACTTTCCTGGTACGGCAGGGTGCACCGGTGTTGCCGTCAAAGACTGCAGTCAGACCAGCGGTCTCGATGTCCTCCGGCGACAGAGTTCTTCAGGTGGTCACGTCACCTGAATGGCTGCCGCGATTCCCGACCATTCCGATCACGTGCCCGAGGGTCGTGGCCCCCGCTCCGACGCTGCCCAAGGGTCGTGGCACCCTGCTCCGATGCTGCCCGAGCGCGGTCCCATAGCGGGCGGCGGTCAACGGCGCATCCCGTCCGACGACACATGATGTGGCGTCAGCCTGTATTTGGCGCAGGGCTACTGAGTTCACGTCAGGCATTGATCTCACGGCCTCAAAGGCAGGTTCGGCAGCCGTGTGGCGGCGCCGCGAACTGGGTCGCTTCTCTACCGCCCTCGGGAGACATCCGCCGAGGTGTCACACACCCACACGAGGGCTGTCACTGTTTGTGCATGAACGAGCACTCTTAGGCTGATCTAGGTACGTTCATAGAGGGTTCTGATCGATCACCCCAGTCCACGCCGGATTGCCCAAGGGGTCCCACCCCAGCTGCATGAATGTCTTCGGTGCCGTTGGGGCCGATCTCAGGCAACCAATGGGCTGCGAAGTCCTTCCGGCACATCCAGTCACACAGGAGGTACGTCATGAGCGCTTTCTCGATCTTCAACGGCTTCGGTGGCCGAGGTGGTGGCCGCGGTGGTGGCCGTGGCGGCTACGGCGGCTACGGCGGCCGTGGCGGCTACGGCGGACGTGGCGGACGTGGCGGCCGTGGCGGCCGTGGCCGCTACGGCGGCGGCTTCGGCGGCGGCTACGGCGGCGGCTTCGGCGGCGGCTACGGCGGCGGCTTCGGCGGCGGCTACTAAGCATCGCCGCCTCACCCGAGGATCGTCATCGGGGGGCGACGGCGCGTCCCGTCCGTCGCCCCCCTTCCGCCGCATGCCCCCACCCGGCTCCCTTCCCGAGAAGGTGACCCCGCTTGGTGGACGCGACACATGCCGACTCGGCTCACATCAAGCCCGTGGCCCCGGCAGCCGAGGACAGTCCAGTGCCCCTTGCGGCGGCCGTGTCTTCGGCCGACGCGTTCCGCCGCTTCTGGCCGTGGGCACGCCCCGACCGGTACTGGCTCGCCGCGAGTGTCGTCCTCCTCATCGCGGGGTCCGCGGGTGAAGTCGCTTCGGTGTGGCTCTTCAAGAACCTGGTCGACCAAGTCCTGATCCCCCACCGGTTCACAGCGTTCCTGCCGCTGGCCGGACTCATGGCCGCCGTGGCTGTGGTCGCGGCGCCACGGCATCCGCTTCGACCATTCGCAGGAAGCGAGCGATCTTCCACAACGCGCTCGGCTACGCGGTCGACGCCGGGCTTCTGCCCCAGAACCCTCCCCCCCCAGGTCCAGTGGAAGGCGCCTGAGCAGGTGGAAGAGGAGCTGGACCCCGCGACGGTGCCTGACCCTCGACAGGCGCTCGCGCTGCTCGATGAACGTAGGGAAAGTCTGTGATCCATGACCCAGTTGTCCGGGTCCCGCGTCGAATGCCGGCGGCCTCGAGGCTGTAGTGCGTGACGGATGGCCCGCCCCGTGGTTTCGCTGCGTGCCGGCACTTTTCGACCTCGACAACACGCTGATCGACCGGCGTGCGGGCCTTGAGGATTGGGTCCCCGCCTTGTGCGCGTTCGGTGCCTGCCCCGGGAGGCGGTGTCCATCATTTGCGATCGGCTCCGGGAGCGGGCCTACCCGAGCGCGGACGCGTCAAGGACGCCGTGGCCGTAGTCCATCGGCCGAAGCGCGTTGTGGTGCCGAAGGATTCGGGTGTCAGTCAACCCGTGTCGCGTAGCGGTCGCCTGCTTGCCAGCTGTGGGTCGTTGCCGTCAAAACGCCCCGGACCATCCCGGCCCGGGGCGTTTCCCCTGGTCACGCTTGTGCCCCCGGCAGGATTCGAACCTGCGACACCCGCTTTAGGAGAGCGGTGCTCTATCCCCTGAGCTACGAAGGCAGGGATCTGTTGGAAACTGTGTCTCAACTCGATCGAACTGATGAACGAGTCATGCAGATTCCCACAGGGTTGCGGTGGCGCAGCTGAAGAGGGCTGAGCCGCCGCGGACAGTGTAGCGGGTGGGGTGTGGTCTGCACTTGGGGTTGTCGGGTGCCTGCTCCCGGCGAGGGTGAGCTGGTGGATCAGGAGCAGATCGGGCGGCGGCTTGGTTGATCCCCAGCTCCAGTGTCGGCGATTCGGGCGTCTGCGCTTCGTTGTCTTCTCCAGGCTGTCGCCGCTCACGTGCGGTCCGATCGAGGGGGAGCGCGGGGCGGGGCGGTGTCTTGACGGGGGGTGGGGGCGGGCATAGCGTCGCGGAGTCCTGAGCAGGCGCTTGGAAAGGTCGTTCGTGCCGCACACCGATCCGACCCCCGCCGCCGCTTCGGCGGCTTCCCCGTCCTCCAGCGACTCGCCCTCCGCTGCCGCAGCATCCGCCGCGCGGATCGACGCCGCGCTCACCGGACCCGGCGCGCCGTTCGCTGTCGTGCGGGCCCAGGACGGCGCGCAGGCGGGCTCTCTCGTCTACGCGAGCGGGCCCAGGACCCTCCGGGAGTTCGCCGAGACCACCTGGGCCTTCGGGGACCAGGCGTTCCTGATCGGTGCCGAGCGCAGCTACTCGTACGGGGAGTTCTTCGCCGCCGCATCCGCACTGGCATGCCGGATGACCGAGGAGTACGGGCTTCGCCCCGGCGACCGGGCCGTCGTCGCGATGCGCAATCACCCCGAGTGGCAGATCGCCTTCTGGGCCGCGCAGTTGGCCGGTCTGGTCGCCGTACCGGTCAACGCCTGGTGGACGGAGGGCGAGTTCGTGTACGCGCTCGACGACTGCGAGCCGCGGGTGCTGCTGGTGGACGGTGAGCGGCTGCCGCGGGTCGCCGCCTGGGCGGAGAAGGCCGGGGCGCGCGTCGTCGTCTTCCACCACCGGGACGGCGCGATGCCGGTGGGGGCCGAGCGGTACGAGGACCTGCCCGCGCCCGACCCGCTTGCTGCACCGCCCGAGGTCGAGATCCGGCCCGAGGACGACGCGACGATCATGTACACCTCGGGCACCACCGGGCGGCCCAAGGGCGCTGTGGCCACCCAGCTCGCCCAGGTGGGGGCCGCACTCAACCCGCGGTTCCACGCGGCCGCTTCCGCGCTGGGCCGCGGGGTCATTCCGGGACAGGGGCCCGCCCCGGTCACGTTGATGACCTTCCCGTTCTTCCATGTCGCCGCGTTCACCAGTTTCTACGCGGCGATGGCGGCGGGCGGCTCGCTCGTGGTCATGCGGAAGTGGGACGCCGAGGAGGCGCTCCGGCTGATCCGGGAGCACGGCGTCACGCACTACGCCGGCGTCCCGGTCACCGCCCTTCAGTTGCTTGCCGCCGCCGAGCGGGCGGACGACCGGCTGGAGAGCCTCCAGATGCTGAACACCGGTGGCGCCGCCGCCCCGCCCGACCTGGTCGCACGGCTCACCGCCCGCTACGGCGAGCGGATCGAGCCGCGCAACGGCTACGGCCTGACCGAGACCAGCGGCGGCGTCCTGGCCAACTTCGGCGCCGACTACCGGCTCCATCCGGGCAGTGTCGGCCGGCCGACACCCGTCACCGAGGTGCGGATCACAGGTCCCGCGGGCGAGGCGCTGCCCGAGGGGGAGATCGGCGAGCTGTGGCTGCGCGGCCAGTCGCTGGTCCGTGGCTACTGGCGCGATGAGGTGGCGACTGCCGAGGCGTTCACGGACGGCTGGTTCCGGAGCGGCGATCTCGCGCTGGTGCGCGACGGGCGGGTCAGCATCGTCGACCGGATCAAGGACATGGTGATCCGAGGCGGCGAGAACGTGTACTGCGTGGAGGTCGAGGCCGCGCTCCACGAGCACCCGGACGTCGAGGACGCGGCGGTGCTGGGGGTGGCGCATCCGGCCCTGGGAGAGGAGGTCGCCGCGGTCGTCCGGCTGCGGCCCGGTGCCACCGTCACGGCCGACGAGCTGCGGGCGCACGTCGGGCGGAGCCTGGCCGCCTTCAAGGTTCCGGCCCATGTCCTCGTGCGGGACGCGCAACTGCCCCGGAACCCGACCGGGAAGATCCTCAAGCGTGAGCTGCGCGGGGTGGTCGACGAGGAGGTCGGCGCCCTCAGGCGCAGCGAGGAGGGGGCGTGATCAGGAGCGGGTGACGCGGACCCGGTAGTTCCCCCTGGAGTCCTTGTCGACGACGGATATGTGTATTCCGTTGGTCCGGTCGGTGAAGGTCTGGCCGGGCTGGAACGGGGCGTCGGAGAGCTCGGCATGCACATTGGGCAGCCGCGTGCAGCCGCCGCTGTCCTTGGTGCTGTCCGCGACGGAGATCGGACCCTGCCCCGTGTCGACGTCGGAGCTGACCTTGTAGATCAGCACGCCGGGTCGGCAGATCGCCTGGTCATTGCCCGCCTGGGTCCGTACCTCCATCGCGTAGCCGGATTCCGCGGTCAGGGGCACGAAGGCCAGCTTCCGGCCGCCGCGGGTGGCAAGGGGCGTGAGGACGTGGTCGGTGGTGCCTGGCTTGGACGCGCAGCTGACCTGGTTCTTGTCGAGCCAGCCGAGCTTCCACTTGTGCCAGCCGAGGAAGTCGTTGTTGGCCCCCCAGTCCTCGGACATGATGTCCCAGTGCCCGACCGAACCGCCGCCCTCCGTGGTGTAGAGGTCGGGCAGGCCGAAGATATGGCCGTTCTCGTGCGGCAGGACGCGGTAGCCGGTCTGTGCGTACGAGCCCGAGCCGTCGTCCTGGCGGCTGTAGATGAAGGACGTGTTGGAGAGCGGGGCGCCGTCCGCGAGCGGCGCGTCGTCGTTGCCGGAGAAGGTCACGGACAGGACGGTGTCCAGGGCGGAGGGCCCGGCGTTCGGTGTGACGAGGATGTTGACCAGGTCGTACGCGCCGAAGTCCACCTTCCGGTCGGCGACGGCCACGATGTCGCGGACCAGGTGCCGGTAGCCCGGCTCGTACGGTGAGCCGCGGTCTATCCCGTAGGCCGAGAACGGCAGAGGCATCCGAAGCCAGCTCTTCACAGGGGCCTCGGGCCGGTAGACGAGCCGGCCGTACGAACTGGTCCGGAACCAGTTGGTGGTCTGCGGGAAGAATTCGGCGAGCCGTTTCATCGCCGACCCCGCTCCCGGCGCGTCCGGGAAGTCGATCATCAGGTTCAGTGCGTGGATCTGGCCCGTGGAATGGGCGTACCCCGTCGGTGTCGGCATCCCCTCCGACATCTGCACGCCCATCGTCGCGGATATCCGGCACGGTCCGACCCCTGCCACCTCGGTGCTGCCCACTGGCCCCGCGCTGGCGCGGCCGGGCGGCGGGAGCGTGCTGCTGGCCGAGGCCAGTGCCCCGATGACCAGGGCACTTGCCCCCGCCAGTGCGACCGGGTGGCGCTGGCTGCGTATCCGGCGGCGGGGCTGCTGCATAGAGGCGCCTTCGGGGTCCGCGGCAGTCGGCCGACCCTGACTGCCCTCTCTGATCACCCTCGGGCGGGCGGTACGGCGCCGCCCGTTGGGTGCGCCGATCGGTGTAATTTCCCTGCCATGAGATGTGGCGCAGGTCACATTGGGGTGGGAAATAACCGGGGATGGATTCCCCGTTTGAACCTGGTGTCCCCCGCTAAACGGGGAGGCGGTCCCCGGTTGCGTGAAGCTGTGCGCACAGGGGCCTTCGCAGGAACGACCAGGAAGATCCGGAAGAGGAAGAGAAGGACTGTCTCGTGGAAACCGCTGCCCGCACCGCCGCCGGAACCGTGTCGCGCCGTACGCCCCGCCCGCGGGCCGACGCGCTGCGCAATCGGGAGCGGATCGTCGTGGCCGCGCGCGAGATGTTCGTCGAGTTCGGTCCGGATGTGCCGCTCGACGAGGTGGCTCGCCGCGCAGGCGTCGGCAACGCCACGCTCTACCGGAACTTCCCCGACCGGGCAGCGCTGACCCATGAGGTCGTCCTCTCGGTCACCTCCCGCACCACTGACCGTGCGGAGGAGGCGGTGGCCGAGGAGGCCGACCCCTTCGCCGCGCTCTGCCGCTTCGTGCACGCGGCGGCCGACGAACGCATAGGCGCGCTCTGCCCGATGCTGTCCGGCGGCTTCGACAAGGACCATCCCGAACTGCTCGCCGAGCGTCGCCGCCTCGAAGAAGCCGTCGAAGGGCTCGTGGCGCGCGCCATGTCCGCGGGGCGCCTGCGCACCGACATCGCCGTCGGTGACGTACTGGTCGGCCTCTCCCAGCTCACCCGGCCGCTGCCCGGCATCGTCTGCCTGGACATCGACCGCTTCACCCACCGTCATCTCCAGCTCTTCCTGGACGGCCTGGAGGCTCCGGCCCGGTCCGAACTGCCCGGGACGGCGGCGACCTTGGAGGATCTGCGGCATCGCTCATGACGCCCGTGCCCGGCTCCTGAGACAGGCTCCGGGCCGTCTGTCCGCCATGCCCTCACCACCCGACCTACCTCACGTCCACTCCCCTCACCCTCACCTCTCCCGCTTTCACCGCTGACCGGGTGCACGTCTTCACGGTCACGGATCACGACTCCTCGCGTCCATGCGCGTCCTTAGGTGGCTACCCCCATGTCAAAAACAGCTGATGTCCGACTTCCCGACCCCAGTCGCTGGAAAGCGCTGGCCTTCATCGCGCTCGCGCAGCTGATGGTCGTGCTCGATGCCACGATCGTGAACATCGCGCTGCCGCACGCCCAGACGGCACTCGGCATCACCGACGCCAACAAGCAGTGGGTCATCACGGCCTACGCCCTCGCCTTCGGCGGACTGCTGCTCTTCGGAGGCCGGATCGCCGACCTCTGGGGCCGTAAGCGCACCTTTGTCGTCGGTCTGATCGGCTTCGCGCTGGCCTCCGCACTCGGTGGCGCGGCGCAGAACCAGGGCATGCTGTTCGGCTCGCGTGCGCTCCAGGGTGTCTTCGGCGCCCTGCTCGCCCCGGCCGCACTCTCGTTGCTCGCCGTGATGTTCACCGACGCCAAGGAGCGCGCCAAGGCGTTCGGCATCTACGGGGCGATCGCCGGTGGCGGTGGCGCCGTCGGCCTGATCCTCGGCGGCTTCCTCACCCAGGCGCTGAACTGGCGCTGGACGTTCTTCGTCAACATCCCGTTCGCCGTCATCGCCGCCGCGGGCGCGTACTTCGTGATCCGTGAGCCGGTCGGCAGCCGCAACCGCTCCCCGCTCGACATCCCGGGTGTGGTCCTCTCCGCGCTGGGTCTGGTCTCGCTGGTGTACGGATTCACCCGTGCCGAGTCCTCCGGCTGGTCGGACCCGCTGACCATCGGCATGTTCGTCGCCTCCGGTGTGCTGCTCCTGTCGTTCGTCCTGACCGAGGCCAAGGTCGCGTCGCCGCTGCTGCCGCTCCGCGTGGTGATGGACCGTAACCGCGGTGGCGTCTACCTCTCGCTGGGTCTGGCCATCATCGCGATGTTCGGGCTGTTCCTCTTCCTGACGTACTACCTGCAGGTCGTGAAGGGCTACTCGCCGATCAGGACGGGCTTCGCCTTCCTCCCGATGATCGCGGGCATGATCACCGGTTCGACGCAGATCGGCGCACGGCTGATGACGCGGGTCCCGGCCCGCAAGCTGATGGGTCCGGGCTTCCTGACCGCCGCCGTGGGCATGCTGCTGCTGACGCAGCTGGAGATCGACTCCTCGTACGCGGCGCTCATCCTCCCGGCGCAGCTCCTGCTGGGGCTGGGCATGGGTACGGCGTTCATGCCGGCCATGTCGCTGGCCACGCACGGGGTCGAGCCGCGGGACTCGGGTGTCGCGTCCGCGATGGTCAACACCTCGCAGCAGGTCGGCGGCGCGATCGGTACCGCGCTGCTGAACACGATCGCCGCCTCGGCCGCGACGGCATACGCCACCTCGCATGCCGCGCTCGGCGCCACCGACCCGCAGCTGCTGAAGCTGCAGTCGATGGTGCACGGCTTCACCGGCGCCATCTGGTGGGCGGTCGGCATCCTGGTGGTGGCCTCCGCGATCGCGGTGACGTTCATCAACGCCGGGCGTCCGTCGACCGCCCCGGCCGGCTCCGGTGACGCCGATGGCGTCGAGGACGAGTTCAGGGTGCCGGTCGTCGCGCACTGACGCGGGACGCGCGAGGTGAAGTGATGTGAACACGGGTCTGCCCCGGTTCCGCTCGGCGGAACCGGGGCAGACCCGTATCGGTGCGCGAGCGCGGCTCAGCGGAGCCAGGGCAGGTCGGCGTCCGTACCCTCGGGCTCCAGGCCGGTGGCGATGACCTGCATGATCTCGCCGAACGAGCGCACCTGCTCCGGTGTGAGCCGGTCGAACATCGCCTGGCGTACGGCGCGGACATGACCCGGCGCGGATCGGCGGAGCATCTCGTACCCCTCGTCGGTGAGGACCGCGTTCTGGCCGCGCTTGTCGGACGGGCAGTCCTCGCGGCGCACCCAGCCGTTCCGCTCCAGCCGGGCGACGGCGTGCGAGAGGCGGGAGCGGGTGATCTTGGCGTCCTTGGCCAGCTCGGTCATCCGCATCTGGCGGCGGGGCGCCTGGGAGAGCTGGACGAGCAGTCCGTAATAGATGTGCGGCATGCCGGCGTCGCGTTGCAGCTGGCGGTCGAGGTGGTCCTCCAGGAGCGTGGTTGCGTGGAGGTAGGCGCGCCAAACGCTCTGCTCTTCGTCGGAGAGCCAGCGGGTCCCGCCGGTGGATGCCGTGGTCATGTACTCCACTGTACGACCTTTTCTTGAAAGTTGAACTAGATAGAGCTAAGGTCTCTTGGGATGGGAACTTGAAGCTTCAATGAGCTGGATCCCGCCGCCGCAAAGACTTAGCTTGAGTAGTAGTGGATGGGGAGTGTCATGACTGTCACCGCGGAGCGCATGCCCGCCCTCTATCTCTCCCACGGTGCGCCGCCGCTGGCCGACGACCCGGTCTGGCCCGGTCAGCTGGCCGCCTGGTCCGCCGAGCTGCCGCGCCCCACCGCGATCCTCATGGTCTCCGCCCACTGGGAGGAGGCTCCGCTCGCTGTCGGTGCGACCGAGACCGTCCCGCTCGTCTACGACTTCTGGGGCTTCCCGGAGCACTACTATCGCGTGCAGTACGCGGCTCCGGGTGCCCCGCAGCTGGCGGAGAGCGTACGCAAGCTGCTGCGCGGCGCCGGTACGCCGGTCCAGGACATTCCGGACCGCGGGCTCGACCACGGGGCGTACGTTCCGCTGGTGGAGATGTTCCCGGGCGCCGACATCCCGGTACTCCAGATCTCCATGCCGACGCTGGACCCGCAGAAGCTGATGGACATCGGCCGCAAGCTCGCGCCCCTGCGCGACGAGGGCGTCCTGATCGTCGGCAGCGGCTTCTTCACCCACAACCTCGCAGCCCTGCGGCACGCGGGCGGCGGCAACCCCGGCTGGTCGGTGGAGTTCGACGACTGGGGGCACCGGGCGCTGCAGGCGCAGGACATCGACGCGCTGCTGGACTTCGAGCGCAAGTCCCCGGCCGGGCGGCTGGCCCACCCCCGCACCGAGCACTTCGCGCCGCTCTTCGTGACGCTGGGTGCCTCGGAGGGCCAGCTGGATCAAGGGCGCAGCATCATCGACGGGTTCTGGATGGGGCTCGCGAAGCGGTCGGTGCAGTTCGGCTGAGTGGTCAGAGGGCCGGGGGGTTCAGTTCGATCGAGCGGAGCGCGGCGGCCAGGGCCGTCGGGTCGCCGACGTCCAGTGCGGTGTCGGTGAACTTGATGGTGTGGTCGTCACCGTGCTGCGCCGCCCGAGCGAAAATCTCGTCGGCGGAGGATGTCGACGGCGATGCGGTGCACGGGACGGGGTCGGCCGGGCTGTACGCGGCGGTGACCGCGGCGCTTGCGGCCCAGGCGGCGGCCAGGCTCTGCGGCCACAGTTCACGGGGGAGGGCGGGCAGGGTACGCAGCACGGCGTTGGGTGCGGTCGCGGCGTGCACCAGCATGATCGGTTCGCCATGGCCGTGGGTGGCGTAGCGGTGGGTCGCGGCTCCGACCAGTTCCGCCAGCCGTGCGCGTGCCACGTCCGGGTCGTCCGCGAACTGCTGCGGCCACAGCGGGAACGCGGTGAGCTGCGCCAGCCGGTCGCGGATGCCGCCGCTCTGGTCGGCCACCGGCGGTACGGCGTCCAGCGCGGCCGCGGCACTCGTCGCGGGCACGAGCGAGGCCGGTGGGTTCAGCGCGGGCAGCGGCTGGTGGCGCGCGGCCCAGTAGCCGAGGCCGTGCGCGAGCTCGGTGACCCGGGGCGCGTTCGCTCCACCGGCGAGCAGGGTGCGCACGGCGTGGCCGACCCGGATCACGGGGTGGGTGGCGCCTGCGACGATGCCCGGCAGCAGCCGCGGCCACCATTCGGTGAGGACGTCCTGCCAGGGCCGCCCGGCCGTCTCCTGCGCGAAGTACATCGTCCAGTCGGCGATCCTCCGCGGGTCGCCCAGGGCCTCGTGCCAGTTCTCCGCGGTGATCCGGGTCGCGGGGGCCGGCATGTCCTCCAGCTTGTGGCTGTAGTTATCGAGCCAACGGTGGACGGCCGGCGCCTGGCCGTGCCGTACGAGCGCCTCGACGGCCATCGGGCCATGGTTGCTCAGCCAGCCGTTGCGCTCGGGACCCGCGGCGTGGAGCCGGTCCAGCGCCTCGTCGAGCGTGCCGGTGGGGTCGACCGGCGCCGTGTCCGGTGCGCTTGTGGAGTCTGCCCTGCCTGTCGTGTCGGTCATGCCGGAACACGCTAGGCGCGGGGCCCGCCGCTGGTAACGGGCTGCGGACCTACGCCGCGACCCCACCGGGTCCTAGGCCTCCGGTCCCAGCCGCTTCTCGTACCAGGCCACGTCCCAGTACGTGTCGAACTTCCGGCCCACCTCGGTGTACGTACCGACATGGTGGAAGCCGAACCGTTTGTGCAGTGCGACCGAGGCGTCGTTGGGCTGGGTGATGCCCGCGTACGCGCGGTTCAGGTCCTCGTCGGCGAGCGCCTCGAAGAGCGACGTGTAGAGGAGTGTGCCGATCCCGCGTGCGGTGGCCCACGGCGCGCAGTACACGCTCACCTCGACCGACGTGGCGTATGCCGCCTTGGGGCGGAAGGCGCTGCTGGTGGCGTAGCCCAGGAGTGATGCGGGACCGGCAATGCGGACATCCTGAGCAACCAGAAGGCGGTGCGGGCCGTCTTCAGGGTGGGAGCGTAGCCACGGCAGCCGCTGTTCGGGTGTGAAGGGGGCGGTGTCGAATGTGAGCGCGGTCTCACGTACGTAGTGGTTGTAGATCTCCGTGAGAGCCGCCAGATCGCCCTCGGTGCCGGGCCTGACCTGCACTTCTGTACGGAATCCCGGCATGTGCACTCCCCTCGCGACCGGACAGGGTACTGCATGATCGCGAAAATGAGTGCGCGCCATGGGAATTCTGTCCGGATTCCAGTCGTTGTTTCCATCGGATGCAGGGCACCCGAAAGGGTGTCGCGACCTACTCAGCAAGGGAGCACGCATGGCAACCCGTGCCGTCGCCCGTCGTTCGTCCGCCAGTGGCGGGACCAACCGGGCAAGCAGTGTTCGCGCCGTGGGCGGAGAGATCGCCGATCGCGACCTGGTCGGCATGTACCTGGACGAGATCGCGCGCACGCCGCTGCTCGATGCCGCCAAGGAAGTCGAACTGTCGCAGACCGTCGAGGCGGGCGTCTATGCGCGGCAGATCCTCGACGGTGCGGTGGAGAGCGAAGCCGGTGGGGCGACGCGTGAGGAGCTGGAGGCGCTGGTCGCCGAGGGCGAGCGTGCCAAGGACATCTTCATCCGATCCAACCTCCGACTCGTGGTTGCTGTCGCCCGCCGCTACCCACGGGCAGGTCTTCCCCTGCTGGACCTGATTCAGGAGGGAAACGCGGGCCTGGTGCGCGCGGTCGAGAAGTTCGACTACGCCAAGGGCTTCAAGTTCTCCACGTATGCGACGTGGTGGATCCGTCAGGCCATCACCCGCTCCATAGCCGACCAGTCCCGTACGATCCGGCTCCCCGTCCACCTGGTGGAGGAGCTCGGCCGGATCCGCCGTGTGCAGCGCGAGTTCAATCGTGAGCACGGGCGCGACCCGGAGCACGAGGAGATCGCCGCAGAGCTGGACTCCACGCCCACGCGCGTCGGTGACGTCCTCGACTGGGCCCGCGACCCGGTCAGCCTCAACATGTCCGTGGACGACGAGGGCGAGACCCAGTTCGGCGATCTGCTGGAGGACACCTCCGCGGTGTCGCCCGAGCAGTCCGTCATGACGTTGCTGCGCAGCGAGGAACTGGAGGACCTGATCGGCAAGCTCGACCACCGCACCGCGTCGATCATCCGAATGCGGTACGGCATCGAGGACGGCCGTGAGCGGACCCTCACCGAGGTGGGCAAGCAGCATGGGCTGACCCGGGAGCGGATCCGTCAGATCGAGAAGCACGCGCTGCTCGAACTGAAGCGAATGGCTCACGACACGGGTTTTGACGCTGCGGCGTGACCCCGCGTCCAGTAGCCTCCGATATGGGTCGCTTCGTACGGACCCCCTGAGCTGAGTCCCGGCGCCCACCCCCCCCCGGCGCCGGGGCTCATTCTTTTGCGCCGGGCTGTGCAGGCCGCTCCGCTGGTGGTGACTTCGGCGGCACGGCCGCGCGGGTCAGACGGGCACCCAGCTCACTCAGGTGCGCCACCAGCTCCGGCGGCGCGTGAGCGGTGAACTCGCAGTCGACCAGCGCCAGCCGGAGCGCCACCCACTCCAGTGAGTCCGCCATGACCACATGCAGCCGGCAGCTGTGTTCGCCGGTCGGCTCCAGTGGGCCGAACGCCGAGGGCAGCCGGGCGGTGACGAACTCCGCCGGGGCCGCGAAGCTTACTTCGACGGCCAGCTCCGGCTGCCGGCGCTGGATGGAGCTGGTGAGGAATTCCGCGGCGTCGCCCGTGGGCAGCTCGCGCGGGGTGAAGCGGGCCCCCGTGGCGAACGGCTCGCTCACCCGGTCGACGCGGAACGTACGCCATGCCTCGCGCCCCAGGTCGTACGCCACGAGGTACCACCGCCACCCCGTGCTCACCAGCCGGTACGGCTCGACCAGCCGCTTCGTCTCGGCGCCGTCCCCCGCCCGGTAGGTGAACCGCAGCCGCTCCTGCCCGGTGACCGTCGCCGCCATCACCGTCAGTGTCTGCGGGTCGATGGTCGCACCGTCGCCGCGGGCCAGCGGCACCGTCGCGTTCTGCAGGACCGAGACCCGGTGCCGCAGCCGTGACGGCAGCACCTGCTCCAGCTTCGCCAGCGCCCGCACGGACGCCTCGTCGACCCCCTCGATGGCATGGCCGGCGCCCGCCCGCAGCCCCACGGCGATGGCCACCGCCTCCTCGTCGTCGAGGAGCAGTGGCGGCATGGCGGCGCCCGCGACCAGGCGGTAGCCGCCCACCGAGCCGCGCGACGCCTCGACGGGGTAGCCGAGGTCGCGGAGCCGGTCGATGTCGCGGCGGATGGTTCGCGGGCTGACCCGGAGCCGCTCGGCGAGCTCGCTGCCCGGCCACTCGCGAGGCGTCTGCAGGAGCGACAGCAGATTCAGCAGTCGTGCCGGGGTATCGGTCATGGATCCAGGATGCCCGCCCATTGGGTCATGACCTGACCTAATAGGCCTCTAGCTTCATCGTATGAATTCTTCCGAATCCCTTCTGCCGTCCACGGCGGCCGCTCCCGCGGTGTCCTCGGACCCGTCGGACCGGCGCCGGTGGTTCGCGCTCGCCATCGTGATGACCGCGGCCTTCATGGACCTGGTGGACGTCACGATCGTCAACATCGCCATTCCGAGCATCCAGCAGGACACCGGTGCCACGTTCAGCTCGATCCAGTGGATCACTGCCGGATACGCCCTGGCCTTCGCGGCCGGTCTGATCACCGGCGGTCGGCTCGGCGACATCTACGGCCGCAAGCGGCTCTTCCTCATCGGCATCGGCGGCTTCACGCTGGCCTCGGCGCTCTGCGGCTTCGCCGCGAACCCGGAGATGCTGGTCGCTTCCCGCATCCTGCAGGGCGGCACTGCCGCACTGATGGTCCCGCAGGTGCTGTCGATCGTGCACGCCACCTTCCCCGCGCACGAGCGCGGCAAGGTCTTCGGCCTCTTCGGTGCGATCGTCGGCCTCGGCGCCGTCTCGGGACCGCTGCTGGGCGCACTGCTCACCGAGTGGAACATCGCCGGTCTGGAGTGGCGGCCGATCTTCCTGATCAACCTGCCGGTCGGTATCGCGGGACTGGTCCTGGGCCGGAAGTTCATCACGGAGTCCAAGGCTCCGAAGGCCCTCCGGCTCGACCTGGTCGGTGTCGCGCTGGTGACACTGGGGCTGCTGATGCTGCTCTACCCGCTGACCCGTGGGCGCGAGCTGGGCTGGCCGCTGTGGGGGTACGCGTTGATGGCCGGCAGCGCGCTGGTCTTCCTGGTCCTGGTGCTGTTCGAGCGGGAGAAGGCGCGCAAGGACGGCTCGCCGCTCGTCGAGCTCTCGCTGTTCCGGGTCAAGAGCTTCGCGGCGGGTATCGCCGTCCAGCTGACCTTCGGCATCGGGCTCGGCATCTTCTTCCTGGTCTGGACGCTGTACATGCAGATCGGCCTCGGCTGGAGCGCGTTGCGGGCCGGCACGACCGGCATCCCGTTCTCGATCGCCGTCTCGTTCGCCGCCGGGATCTCCGTACAGAAGCTGGTGCCCCGGTTCGGCCGGAAGGTCCTGCAGGCGGGCGCGCTGCTGATGGTCGCCGGGCTGCTGCTCTACATCTGGGAGTCCGACCGGTACGGCATGTCCATCGAGTCCTGGCAGATGGCTCTGCCGCTGGTGGTCATGGGGATCGGGATGGGGCTGATCGTGGCCCCGCTGACGGACGCGGTGCTGTCCGAGGTGCCGAAGGAGCACTCGGGGGCGGCGTCCGGGCTGATCAACACCGTGCAGCAGATGGGCAACGCGCTCGGGCTCGGCCTGGTCTCGGTCGTCTTCTTCGGGTCGATCAGCGACCGGCTGGCGCCGGAGGCGGTGGGTCCGGCGTTCGCCGAGGCGTTCCAGCACTCGCTGTGGTGGGTGGCCGGAGTGCTCGTGGTGATCTTCCTGGTGATGTTCGCGCTGCCCGCCCGGCCGCGCCTGCACGTGGAGGGCGGCGAGGACGTCCAGGACGCCGACGGTGCGCCGGGCGAGGTGGCCAAGGAGCCCGTGCTGACGTCCTGAAGATGCATGCCCGCACGCGAAGGTGCCCGCACCCCCTCGGGGGCGCGGGCACCTTCGCGTGCGGCTCGGCGGCAGCCTTCCTCGGCGAACGGGTGGCGGCGCAGCGGTCAGCAGATGCGCGTACGGCTCTCCATCGCCTCGCGTGCCGTCTTCTCGTCCCCGTACACCTCGCACATGTGGCGACCGTCCGGCGTAGCCGTGTGCTCGACCTCCCAGAGGCTCGTCTCACTGCCGTCGAGGAGCAGGAACGCGTGCTCGTACAGCGAGAATCCGGCGTCCCGCCCGTCGACCCGGCACTGCCTGCCGAAGATCTGGGTGATGTGGTGGGCGAAGGCGGCCCGCAGGAGGCGCGCGGTCTCCTCGCCCGGACCGTTGTTGTTCTCCGCGCGGCGCAGGACCCGGCGGGCGTGGTCCGCGGAGTTGTCCGGCGCGTACATCCGGGGCAGCGGGGCCGGTGGAGCGGCCATCAGGACCGTCAGTGTCTCCAGGTCGGCCTGCGAGCCGTCCTCGCCGAACACGGGTACGTCGGAGAAGCTGCCGGACAGCCGGGCGGCGGCGACCTGGACGTCCGCCTCGTCGTCGTACAACTCGTGGTGCTGGAGGACGGGCTGCCTCCGCGACCGGGGGTCCGCCGCGCCCCTGGCGGTGCTGTGGACCAGCTCCCACAAGGTGAGCGCGGAGCCGTCGGCCAGCAGGTAGGTGTGCTGGTAGGTCTCGCGATGCAGCACGGAACTGTGGTGCGAGGAGTGCAGGGAACTGCTGTGGGCCAGCGCGGTCCCGAGTTGCTCGACGGTCCAGTCGGGCAGGTCGAAAGAGTTGAGTGCCCGTCGTAGGAGTCGGTCGAGATGCTGCTCGGTTGTCTCGTACGGATCGCTCAAGGTGCTGTCTCCAGGCCGTCGCCGCGTGTTACTTGCTGCGTGCTTAACGTAGTCCCTGGGTCCGACATCGTGACCGGGGTTCCTGAAAACGTATGACGCGGGCGGAAGGTTCCTGGCGATTCGTTCGAACTTCCTTCTGCGGATGGCGAGTCGGTGGGCGCCCGGCTGCGGCAGGTGGGTCAGCGGGGGCCGTAGAGATCGCTGTACGAGGGGTGGACGCCCGCTCCGGGGCGGAGGTCGACGCCCTCCGCCGCCCGTACGGCCTTCACGACGGCGCGGGTCAGGGTGTCCGCGCCCGCTGCCAGGAGCTCGTTCAGAGCGATCGGGTTCTCCTGCGGCAGCGGGCGCTCGCCCGTGGCCAGCGCGAAGACCGTGTCCCCGTCGGTCAGCAGATGTACGGGCCGCACGGCGCGGGCCAGCCCGTCGTGCGCCGTGCCCGCGAGCTTCTGTGCCTGCGCCCGGGTGAGATCCGCGTCGGTGGCGACGACGGCGAGCGTGGTGTTGAGCGTGGGGAGCGCGTTCGCTTCCCGTGCTTCGGCCAGGCGGCGCACGGCGGTTTCGTGGATCCCCGCCGCAGGGTGCACGGGCGGCTCCGCGGCGCCGTACTCCCCGTACAGCACCCCGGTCACCGGATCGACCACGGAGCCCGCCGCATTCACCACGACCAGCACGCCGACCGTGATTCCGGACGGCAGCCGCACACTCGCCGTGCCCACACCGCCCTTGAGCTGACCGGCGACCGCGCCCGTACCCGCACCGACCCCGCCCTCGGCGACCGGGGCCCCCGGCGCCGTACCGGCTGCGGCCTCCACGGCGGCGCGGCCGGTCGAGGCGTCCGGGCGGGCCCGCCAGTCGCCGCCCCGCCCCAGGTCGAAGATGCACGCGGCCGGGACCACCGGTACCACCTGCGACGGATCGGGGCCGACCCGCACACCCCGCCGCTGCTCCTCCAGCCAGGCCATCACACCGGACGCCGAGTCCAGACCGTAGGCGCTGCCACCGGTCAGGACGACGGCGTCGATCCGCTGCACCAGATTGCGCGGGTCGAGTGCGTCCGTCTCCCGGGTGCCTGGGCCACCGCCGCGTACGTCGACAGCCGCGACGGCGCCGCCCTCGGGGGCGAGGACGACAGTGGTGCCGCTCAGCGCGCCGTCGCCCGGCACCTGCGCATGACCGACGCGCAGCCCGGCGACATCGGTCAGCGCGTCCATCGCCCCTGCCGCCGGTGAAAGCGGGAACTGTGCATCCTGTCCGGTCATCGCGTGCTCCTCACATCCGGTTCGGCGAAACAACGGCGCCCGGTGTGCCCGGTGCCGGGCGCCGCGACAGCGACACCCCGACGGCCACTGTCGCGGCCGCCACCAGACCGGCCGCGAAGACCGCCCACTCCCCGGCGAACGTACAGCCAAGGACGGCCACCGCGGCCAGGGGGAGGGGCAGTTGCTCCGCGAGGTCGCGCTTGAAGTGGCGGGCGTGGATCAGCCACACCGTCAGCAGATAGACCGCGGCGGGCACCGTCACGGCGGCCGAGGCGACCGTCGTCGACACGTGCGCCTTGCCGATGGCCTCCTCCACCGCGACCTCGATGCCCGAGCCGATCGCGGCGGCGGAGCCGAAGATCACGTAGTGGCCGTATCCCCAGACGAACACATGCCTGCTGCCGCGGAGATAGCTGTGGATCGGCACGGCGAAGTAGATCCACCAGGCGGCGAAGACCAGCAGCAGCCCGCCCGCGGCGACCGGCAGCAGTTCGTCGAGCGCTTCGTGCTCGTCGACCGCCTCCTGGACGGCGACCGTCGCGGCGGCGATCGTCTCCCCGAGCACGATGATGGTGAACAGCCCGTACCGCTCGCCGATGTGGTGCGGATGCCAGCTTGTCCCGAGGTCGCGCTCGGCGATCGTCGGGACCGCCAGCTCGCACAGGGCGAGTACGACGAAGACCGCGGAACGGGCGCCGTTCGCACCGGCGGGCACGAACAGCATGCCGATCCAGCCCAGTTGGAGCAGGACGATGCCGGCGGCGTACCGCCGAGCGACCGTGCGCTCCGCGCCCTCGGCGTAGTGGGCCACCCGCAGCCACTGGCTGGTCAGTGCGAGCCGCATCACCACATATCCGATGACGCCGAGCGTCCAGTCCCCGTTGTCGAAGGCGCGTGGCACCCCGGCGGCGAAGATGAGTACGCCGGTGATCTGGACGAACGTCACCACGCGGTACAGCGCGTCGTCGGTGTCGTACGCGGAGGCGAACCAGGAGAAGTTGATCCAGGCCCACCAGATCGCGAAGAACACCGCCAGGTAGCCGGCGACCCCGGTGCCGGGGTGCCCCTCGACGACGGCATGCACGAGACGCCCGCCCGCCTGGGCGACGGCGACGACGAAGCACAGGTCGAAGAAGAGCTCCAGCGGGGTCGACGCGCGGTGTTCCTCGGTGCGGCTGCGAGCGGTCATCCGGGGCATGCGCCCCAGCACAACAGACCGCCCCGAGGGCGGGCGCCGGGACGCGCAGCCCGATCGGGGAAAGCCTCCCGGAGATTCTTGCGAATGCATTCACCCGTGGACAGCGGCGGATGGAGAGGCGTACGGACGACGTCGCGTACGGACGACGTCGGAAGACGCGGGCCAAGGAGGTCCACCGTCCGCTTCGTCCCTTCGCGTCGCACGGCCTGCGCGCCGCCCGAAAACCCGGCTGCGCGCCGTCCGGGCGACGGGCTCACCCTGCCGCTGGCTAAAACAGGACTAATAACCCCATTCGTCCCTACGGTGGCTGAGTGACCGAGCCACCAGAAGCCGCAGCCGCAGCCACAGGTGCACCGGCACCGCCCGCCGCGGGCGGTGCCGGCGTTCCCCTGTCCGTCACCTTCCGTGCGACCGTGGCCGGCGTCGTCGTCTCCGTCCTGCTGATCCTCGCGATCGTCTTCGGCAGCCGGCTTCTGGAGAACTTCGACTCCGCCCTCCTTCCGTACGCGGTCGCCACGGTCTTCCTCGCCTTCGGCGTCGCCTACCGCTACACGGTCTGGATCTCCGCGCCAGGCGCCCGGCGCCTGTTCCGGCAGGGCTGGCGGGCCTTCTTCTCGGTGGCCAACTTCCGCAAGGCTCCCACCGCTTTACCGAAGATGATCGCCACCTATCTGGGCTTCCAGAAGTTCCTGGGCGCCCGTTCCCACGCCCGCTGGGCCGCCCACCAGTTGATCTTCTGGGGCTGCGTCCTCGCCTCGCTGATCACCTTCCCGCTGACCTGGGGCTGGTTCACCTTCACCTCGGGCAGCGGCTCGGGCCCCGGCTACGAGATGCGCATCTGGGGCTTCAAGATCATCGGCTTCGATTCGCTGAACGTCCTCGGCTGGCTGATGTTCCACGGCCTCGACATCGCCGCCGTGCTCGTCATCCCCGGTGCCTGCTACTTCCTGTGGCGCCGGATGAAGGACCGCGGCGCCATCACCGGCCAGCGCTTCGCCTACGACCTCGTCCCGCTGATTGCGCTGATCGTCGTCTCCGTGACCGGTCTGCTGCTCACCTTCTCGTCGATCTTCCTGCACGGCGGCGGATACGAATTCCTGGCGATCCTCCACATGGTGTCGGTCGTCTTCACCCTCATCTACCTCCCGTTCGGGAAGTTCTTCCACATCGTCCAGCGTCCGGCCGCGGTCGGTATGCAGCTGTTCAAGTACACCGGCCTGCAGGACCAGGAGATCTTCAGCTGCCGTCGCTGCGAGGAGCCCATCGACACCGGACCGTACGTCGAGAACCTTCGCGGCACCATGCGCGATCTCAGCCTCGACTTCGACGAGTGGGCCGAATACTGCCCGCGCTGCAAGCGGGTCCTGCGCGGCAGTGCCTATCTCTCCCATGTGAAGAAGGGCTTCAAGTGACCGCGGATCCGCGAGCCGACGACCCCCGTAGGGCCGTTCCGCTCGACCCGTCCCTCGCCCCGCCCGGCACCCGGGCGTTCCGGGACGCGGGCGGCATCCCTGCCGACCGGTGGCACGCCGACCAGAACGGCGAGACCCTCGTCCCCACCCACTGCTGCTTCTGCGGCGTCCAGTGCGGGATGTATCTGCGCGTCGACCGCGGCGGAAAGGTCTTCGGCGTCGAACCCCGCAACCACGACATCAACCGGATGAGGCTGTGCCCCAAGGGCGTCAACGCGTACCAGCAGGTCAACCACCCCGACCGGCTCACCGCCCCGCTGGTGCGCCGTTCCCGTGACGAGGCGTTCCGCGAAGCCTCCTGGGACGAGGCGCTCGACTTCACGGTCTCCGAGGTCAAACGCATCCAGCAGACGTACGGCAACGACGCCTTCGGGGTGCTCGGCGGCGCCAGCCTGTACTCCGAGAAGACGTATCTGGTCGGCAAGTTCGCCCGGGTAGCACTCAAGACGCGGCATGTCGACTACAACGGCCGGCTCTGCATGGTCAGCGCGGCGGGAGCCAACAAGCTCGCCTTCGGCATCGACCGGGCCGGCAACCCGTTCTCCGACATCCTGCTCACCGACTGCCTGCTGATCGCGGGCTCCAACGTCGGCGAATGCTTCCCCGTGATGACCCAGTATGTGTGGGGGGCCCGGGACCGCGGCGCGAGCCTGATCGTCATCGACCCGCGCGAGACCGCCATCGCTCGCACCGCCGACATCCATGTCGCCCTCAAGCCGGGCACCGACTCGGCGTTCTTCACCTCCGTTCTGAACGTCGTCGTCGAGGAGGGCCTCACCGACGAGGCCTATCTCGCCGCCCACACCACCGGCTGGGACGAGGTCAGGGCCAAGGCCGCCGAGTACCCGCCGTCCCGGGGCGCCGAGGTCTGTGGTGTCCCCGCCGAACAGATCGTCCAGGTCGCCCGGACCTTCGCCCGCGCCCCCAAGGCCATGGCCTGGCACGCCCGCGGCATCGAGCACCACTCGCAGGGTGTCGAGAACTGCCTTGCCGTGATCAACCTCTGCGCCGCCACCGGCCACATCGGCAAGTCCGGCGCCGGCTACGGCACCATCACCGGCCAGGGCAACGGGCAGGGCGGCCGCGAGCACGGCCAGAAGTCGGACCTCCTGCCCGGCGGCCGCTCGATCATGAACGCGGAGCACCGTCGGCAGATCTGCGAGATCTGGGGCATCGAGGAGTCCGAACTCCCGCCCGCCGGTACCTCGATGATGGAAATGGTCTGGCAGATGCAGCGCCGCGAGATCCGGGGCCTGATCGGCATCTGCAACAACCCCTTCGTCTCCCTGCCCAACTACGGAGTGGTCAAGGAGGGGTACGACGCCGCCGAATTCCATGCCCAATTCGATTTCTTCCTTTCCGAGACCGCTGCCAACGCACATGTCGTCTTCCCCGTCACCACCTGGGCCGAGGACGAAGGGGTGATGGCCAACGCCGAGGCCCGCGTCGTCAAGCACAACAAGGCACAGGACCCGCCTCCCGGGGTACGGACCGACACCTGGGTGATGTGCGAACTCGCCCGGCGGCTCGGCGTCGGCGACAAATTCGCGTTCGCCGACTCGCGCGCCGTCTTCGACGAGCTGCGGATCGCCTCCGCCGGCACCGTCAACGACTACTACGGCATCACCTACGAACGGCTGGAGGAGACCGGCGGCATCGCCTGGCCCTGCCCCTCCATCGACCACCCCGGCACCCCCCGGCTCTTCGAGGACGGCCGGACCTACCACCCCGACGGAAAGATCCATCTGCAGGTCGTCGACTGGCACCCGCCGATGGACCCGTACGACGACGAGCACCCCATGTCGCTCACCACCGGCCGCACCGTCGCCCACTACCTCTCCGGCAACCAGACCCGACGCCTGGGCGGCCTCGTCGAACAGACCCCGCGTCCCTGGGCCGAGATCCACCCCTCCCACGGCTTCCGCAACGGCGAACCGGTCCGCGTCGTCACCCGGCGCGGAAGCGAGGTCTTCCCCGCCCTCGTCACCGAGGCGATCCGCCCCGACACCGTCTTCATTCCGTACCACTGGCCGGTGCCCACCGCTGCCAACGCACTCACCATCGACGCCCTCGACCCCCGTTCCAAGATCCCCGAATACAAGGTGTGCGCCTGCCGCATCGAGCACGCCGAAAAGATCGACGAGGTCCCCGCGCCTCCCGTGGCACCCGGCCACGTCGCCTATCCGGAGGCCCAGGTCTCCCGCACCGACCCATGGCCGCCCACGTCCCCACAGGGCCGTGGCACATCGGAGAGGGGCTGAGACCCGGATGATGGGAAGAACGATCTTCATCGACCCGGGGCGCTGCATCGGCTGCCAGGCCTGTGTCTCCGCATGCCGGGAGTGCGACTCGCACCGCGGTAAATCGATGATCCACCTCGACTACACCGACGAGGGCCACTCCGTCGCCTCCCTCCCCACGGTCTGCATGCACTGCGAGGACCCGGTCGCCCCGTGCGCCGAGGTCTGCCCGGCCGACGCCATCCTGGTCACCGCCGACGGTGTGGTGCAGCAGGCCGACACCACCCGCTGCATCGGCTGTGCCAACTGCGTCAATGCCTGCCCCTTCGGCGTCCCGAAGATCGACCTCCAGGCGAAGCTGCAGATGAAGTGCAACCTCTGCTACGACCGCACCGCCTACGGCCTCGCCCCCATGTGTGCCACCGTCTGTCCGACCGGGGCGCTGTTCTACGGAACGGCCGAGGAACTCCAGGCCGAGCGGCCGGGTGTCCAGATCGCCGACACCTTCACCTTCGGCGCGACCGAGGTCCGTACCGGCGTCGCGATGGTCGTCCCCGCCGACAAGGTCCAGTGGCCGGTGCCCGGCGGTCTTCCCGTCGTCGAAATCAACGGGAAGGACGTCCGCCGATGAGTGTCAGCGAACAGCCACCGGCCGGGGGCCGGTACTCCGGCGGGGACCCGCGCGAGGCCCTGCACGACCGGATCGCCGCCGACTCCCTCACCACTCGGCGCGACTATCTCCGGATCGTCGCCACCGTCTCCGGCGGGCTGGCGGTCGGCGGGCTCGGCGTGGCCTCCGGGATGCTTCCGCGCCACGGGGAGCCCGAGGACGGCAAGGCACCCGGGCCGAGGAAGATCGCCGCCCAGCTCCTGCCGGGCGAGTCCCTCGCCTTCGGCTACCCGGACGAAGAGGACAGGGCGGTCGCCGTCCGGCTGGACGACGGCACCCTCGTCGGCTACTCCGCGATCTGTACCCATCTCGCCTGCGCGGTCCTCTGGCGCAAGGACCGTGGTGCGGAGGGGGAGCTCTACTGCCCCTGCCACGACGGCGTTTTCGACGCCCGCACCGGCGAGGTCACCGCCGGACCGCCGCCCCGTGCGCTGCCCAAGGTGGTGCTCACGGAGGAGACCGACGGCAGCGTCTGGGCCATCGGCACCACCCGCTCCGGTGAGAGCATCGAGCAGGGCCTGTGCCGCCAGATCAGCTCCGAGCGCCCGGACCTCGCCTCCCGGATCGGCTGCCCCTCCGTCCGGGGAGGCGGCGGGGAGGCACCGCCCGCGCAGGCTCCTGGCGCGAAGGCGCACCGTACCCAGGCAGCTGAAGCCGAGCCCCCCGGCAGGCGGACGTGACCGACGCCCAGCAGCCCGTCGGCCCGGACCCGCGGGCCTACCCGGAGTACCACCCGGGCAGCGCCCGGCCGGAGCTGAACCGCCCCGTCCGTGAGCGCTATCCGCAGATCCGCTCCACCAGCGGCTACGGCGACCCACGGGTCCGCCGCACCGGCCCGGGCCCGGGAGCGGGCACCGACCAGGAACCCGAGCGTTCCTCGAAACTGACGGCCCGGCTGGCCCTGGCCATGACCGTGGTCATCGGCCAGCTCTGGGGCCTGACCGTCGTCGTCGACGAATGGATGGAGGGCAACACCGCAACGGCCTGGTGGGGTGCGGGCTTCCTCTGCCTGTCCTTCGCCGTCGTCCTCGGGCTCTGGATGCTCGACCCGAAGGACCGCTGACCGCTGCCGTACCCGGGAGAGCCGCCGTACCCTGGAGACATGAGCACCGCCCCCGCCTCCGGACCGCGCGATTCGAAACCGACACAGCCGGCACACCCCGTACAACCGGAACAGAGGAAGCCCAAGCCGGCTCTGATCTTCGACGATCCACTGGACCAGCAGTCCGCGGACGATACGGACCGAGGGTGGGGTGAGCGGGCCCCGGGCGGCGACAGCTCCGCCGACCTTGCGCGCTTCCTCGACGAGAAGCCGCCCCACCACGTCTGAGCTGCTCGTGCCCGCGCCCCGGGTCCTGGCCGCGGTCCGCCTTCGGGTCGGTGACGCAGGGGTTCCTTGAGGCTGGAGCTGCAGCTCTCCAGATCCTGGGTGCCGAACGCGCCGACGAGCGGGTCGATGACGCCCTTGACGATCGCGTTCACGATGTCGGCGAAGGCGGCGCCGATGACGACCGTGATCGCCGGGTCGATCACACGGCCCGCGCAGCAGGTAGGGGTTGTAGCCCTCACCCGGACCGGCCTTCTTCTTCTCGTCCACGAGTGACCTTTCCTCCGCGGGAGCCGCAGGGGGAGCGAACTGTTCCGCAACCTGGGGCAGTACGCGGCAGAACCACCCGATCCGCGTCTTCGGGCCGGTTGCCTGGCGGTGCGTCAGTCCGCAGGGCTGACGGGTCCCGTTCAGCACAGGGTCACCGCCAGCCGGGCCGAGATCCCCGCGCCGGCCAGCGATGCGGCCGTGCTCCGCGGGACGGACAGCACGACCAGCGCGCCGCCTGCCGCAGGACCTTCCGCGGGATCCTCAGCCCAGCCGTCGGCCGGCGCCCGCGGCACCGCCGCCACCCGGGCCCCCTTCGCCACCACCCTGGCATCGGCCCCGGCGCCCCCGGCTGCGATCACATCGACCCGGTCACCGGGGCGCAGCAGCCGGACGGTTGCCGCATCCGCGATCCGGACCGGTGCCGACACCAGCGGAGCCGGCCGTCGCTTCACCGGCCCGGCACCTGCCGCGCCTCCGGCATCGCCCGGGGTCTCGCCGCCGCCCAGTCCCGCGGCGGCCAGCGCCGCAGCCGTCAGCGCCAGCCCGGCCGCCATCGCGCGACGCTGCCGCCACATCGCACGCCGCAGCCGGCGCCCCCCGCCCCCGCGCACCCGCAACGGCGCGAACGAGGGCACCCCGCAGGGCGCGGGCGCCGACGCCGGCGGACCCGGGACGGACGGGCGTACATGAAGGGAGGAGGTCGCAGAAGCGGGCGGGAACATGGCCAACACCACCAGTCGTGAGGAGCGCGGAGTCCGGACGAACGCCGACGCCCCTCACCCTCCGCCTTCCGCGGGATTCCCGCTGAGCCCTGTGGACAGCCCCCACGGTGTGGACAACTCCGTCACCCACCCGCCACCGGGGCACCCCCCTACGGCAGTTCGAGTCCCGTCTCGATCCCGTCCAGCGCATGCGCACAGGGACAGTGGCGATCCCCCTCCGCGGGCAGCGCGGTCACCGCGTCGAAGAGCACCGACCGCAGCCGGTCCACATTGGCGGCGAACACCTTCAGCACCTCCTCGTGGGAGACGCCCTCGCCTGCCTCGGCACCCGCGTCCAGGTCCGTCACCAGCGTCATCGTCGTGTAGCAGAGCCCCAGTTCGCGGGCGAGCACGGCCTCCGGATGCCCGGTCATCCCGACCACGGACCAGCCCATCGCCGCGTGCCAGCGCGATTCGGCCCTGGTCGAGAAGCGCGGCCCCTCCACGACGACGAGTGTGCCGCCGTCCACCGCCTCCCAGTTCCTGCCGCGGGCCGAGGCCAGCGCGACCTTGCGCCCCTCGGGACAGTACGGATCGGCGAAGCCCAGATGCACCACGTTCGGCGCCACCCCGTCCGGCCGGGTCTCCCCGTCGTAATACGTCTGCGTACGGGTCTTGGTGCGGTCCACCAGTTGGTCCGGAACGAGCAGCGTCCCGGGGCCGTACTCCGGTCGCAGCCCTCCGACCGCGCACGGGCCGAGCACCTGACGTACGCCCACGGAGCGCAGGGCCCACAGGTTGGCGCGGTAGTTGATGCGGTGCGGCGGCACATGGTGGCCGCGGCCGTGGCGGGGGAGGAAGGCGACCCGGCGGCCGCCGATCTCGCCGAGGAAGAGGGAGTCGCTCGGCTGTCCGTACGGGGTGTCCACGCGAACCTCGGTGACGTCCTCCAGGAAGGAGTACAGGCCCGAGCCGCCGATGACACCGATCTCTGCGTTCACCATGCGATCACAGTAGCGGGGCGCAAAAACGCCGGGGACCCCGCCGAGTGGATCGGCGGGGTCCCCGGTGAAGAGAGGCTGGGTACCTCGGCTCAGGCGGCCGACGTACCACTCGCCGACGACGCGGAGGACGACGACGAGGACGAAGCGGAGGCGGACGAAGCGGACGACTTCGAGTCCGACCCCGTCGAGGAGGACGAAGCGGAACTGGATGCCTTCGCGGGCGAAGACGACGGCGTGCTGCTCGACGACGATCCGCGGCTGTCGTTCCGGTAGAAACCGGAACCCTTGAAGACAATGCCGACCGCCGAGAACACCTTCTTCAGGCGTCCCTCGCAGTTCGGGCACACGGTCAGGGCATCATCGGTGAACTTCTGCACCGCCTCGAGGCCCTCGCCGCACTCGGTGCACTGGTACTGATAGGTCGGCACTTGATCCTCCTGGCACTCTGACTCAATGAGTGCTAACGACGCTCCATACTGACGTATTCCGCTGGATCAGTCCACCGTGACCGGCTCTCGGTGACCGACACCACGTGCCACGGTCCGTCCCGATGCTCTCGGTGCCAGCCGCGAACGCAGGGTCACCAGGGTCGCCAGGGCCAGCACGGTCCCCACCAGCGGCACCACAAAGCCGGTGCTCGCGCCGTGGGCGTCCGCGAGCCGTCCGGCGACCGTCACCGCAGCCGCCTGGCCGAGCGCGACCGAACCCGTCAGCCAGGTGAACGCCTCGGTCCGCGCGGACGCCGGAACCAGCGTCTCGACCAGCGTGTATCCGCTGATCAGCGCGGGTGCGATGGAGAGCCCGACGAGCAGCCCGAGCCCGGCCAGCAGCGGCACGGAGTGCACCGCCCACAGCCCCGAAGCGGTCAGCGTCAGCGCCGCGTACCCGGCGATCAGCCTGCGTCGCGGCCCGCTCTTCCAGGCTATGGCGCCGCAGACGATCCCGGCCAGCATGTTGCCGGCCGCGAAGATCCCGTACAGCAGGCCGTTCGCGCCGGGCCGGCCGATCTCCTCGGCGAACGCGGTCAGCGAGACCTGCATGCCGCCGAAGACCGCGCCGATCCCGAGGAAGGCCACCGCGAGCACCCGTACGCCCGGCACGGACAGAGCGGAGACGCGCTGCCCGGGAGTGCCGGCCACGGCGGCTCGGGCCGCGGGCTGGGTGCGGTGCTGCGCCGCGAAGAGCAGGCCGCCCACCAGCGTCAGCGCGGCTTCCGTGATCAGCCCGGCCGCCGGGTGCACGCCGGTGCACAGCGCGGTGGCGAGGACCGGCCCGATGACAAAGGTGAACTCGTCCGTCACCGACTCGAAGGCGGCGGCGGTCGGCATCAGCGGCGAGGCTTCCCGGCCCGGAGCCGCGCCCAGCAGGGCCGCCCAGCGGGCCCGCACCATGGGCCCGATCTGAGGGACGGACGCACCCGTCGGAACGGCGGCCAGGAACAGCAGCCACAGCGGCGCGTCCGCCAGGGCGAGTGCGGTCAGTGCCGATACGGACGCCGCGTGCACGAGGACGCCCGGCAGCAGTACGGCGCGTTGGCCGATGCGGTCGGCGAGCTTGCCGCTCTGGGGTGCGAACAGCGCCATGGAGACGCCGGTGACAGCGGCGACGGCGCCCGCGCTGCCGTACGAACCGGTGGTGTGCTGGATCAGCAGCACGATGCCGATGGTCAGCATGGCGAAGGGTTGCCGTGCGGCGAAGCCCGGCAGGAGGAAGGTCCACGCACCCGGGGTGCGCAGCAGCTGCCCGTAACCGGGGCGGTCGGAGACCGTGGACGCCACGGTCCATGCCTTTCTGCCGCCTGGTAGCGGTGCCCCCGCCGGTCCGCACCTGTGGGTGCCGGTCCCGTACGGGGGCTGCCGAGAGCTGTCCTCTTCGCGCGGAACTGCGGTAGATGCCGGGCGCTCGCTGCAGAGGCGGAGGACGCCACGACCGCCATACGGTCGCGCCAGCTCTGCGTCAGGCAGAGTTGGTCGATCAGGTGGAGTGACCAGATGTATCGATCAGTTTTCCTTCATGCTACAGGCAGGATTGCTTGCCTGCCTGCGATTGTGCGCAGACTCCTGGTCGTGCGCTTCGGATGGTCAGTGATGGGCCCTCGCGCCCTTGCTGTCCCCGTCGGTTCCCAGCCAGCTGGCCAGCTTGCCGCCCTCGCCGACCGCCCGCAGCCGCGACTCCGCCGCGTCGCGTACCGGATCGGTCGTGACGACCAGCAGTTCGTCCCCGCGCCGCAGCACCGTCGAGGGCGCGGGGACGAAGCTCTTGCCGTCCCGTACGACCAGGGTGACCGCGGCGCCGGCGGGCAGTCGCAGTTCGGCGACCTCCACGCCGTGCATCTTCGACTTCGCGGGGATCGCGACCGACAGCAGATGACCGCGCAGCCGTTCCAGCGGCGCCGACTCGATGCCCAGGTCGGCGGCCTCGGACGGGTCCTCGGCGATCTTCAGGGCCTTGGCCAGCCAGGGCAGGGTCGGTCCCTGAATCAGCGTGTAGACGACAACGAGTACGAAGACGATGTTGAAGACGTGGGCGGAGCCCTCGATCCCGGACACCATGGGAATGGTCGCCAGGATGATGGGTACGGCGCCGCGCAGCCCCGCCCATGACATGAAGGTCTTCTCCTGCCAGGACATCCGGAACGGGATGAGCGAGATGAAGACCTCCAGCGGGCGCGCCACCACTGTCAGCACCAGACCGACGATCACCGCGGGCCAGAAGTCCGCGAGGAGGTCGTGCGGGGAGACCAGCAGCCCGAGCAGGACGAACATGCCGATCTGTGCCAGCCAGCCGAGCCCGTCGGCGAAGCCGCGGGTGGCGGGCCAGTGGGGCAGTTTGGCGTTGCCGAGGATCATCGCGGCCAGATAGACGGCGAGGAAGCCGCTGCCGTGGAGCATGGCGCCCGCCGCGTACGCGGACACGGCGATCGCCATCACCGCGATCGGGTAGAGACCGGACGCGGGCAGGGCCACATGACGCAGTCCGAACGAGCCGAGCCAGCCGACGGCGATTCCGACGGCCGCGCCGATCGCCAGTTCCAGGGCGATCTCGCCGACCAGTACGTACCAGCTGTCCACCGGCCCCCTGGTCGAGAAGGCCACCACCAGGATCACCACGGGGGCGTCGTTGAAGCCGGACTCGGCCTCCAGCACACCGGTGATCCGGGCCGGCAGCGGCACCTTGCGCAGCACCGAGAAGACCGCGGCGGCGTCGGTCGACGAGACGACCGCGCCGATGATCAGCGACTGCCGCCAGTCCAGGCCGACCAGATAGTGAGCCCCGGCCGCGGTGACGCCCACGCTCACCGCGACGCCGACGACCGAGAGCATGGCGGCGGCAGGCAGCGCCGGCTTGATCTCTTTCCACTTCGTGCCCAGGCCGCCCTCGGCCAGGATCACGACCAGAGCCGCGTAGCCGAACGCCTGGGTGAGTTCGGCGTTGTCGAACTTGACGTGGAAGATCCCGTCCTGCCCTATGGCGATCCCGATGCCGAGATACAGGAGCAGGCTGGGGAGGCCGCTGCGGGACGAGATGCGTACCGCCACGACGGCGACGAGCAGCACGAGTGAGCAGACGAGCAGGAGTTCGTTGAGCGCGTGGACAGTCAGTGGCCGTTCCTTCCCTGCGTACGCCTGCCGAATCGTCTTCCGGCGGCCAGTACTTCGTTACCTTACCTAATCTTTAACGTTTTCTTGACGGCTTCGAGCGTTCGTGCGATCGCACTTCGATTCGATGCATCCCGATACCGCGTCGGACCCGCTTCGGTGCTGCGCCTATGGTTGCTCCTGCACTCCCAGGACCACCCTGCCCCTCGAAGGACAGCGATGCCCGCCAACACAACCGCCTCTTCCGGCTCTTCCGGTTCCGCCGGTGGGAAGACCGGCAAGAAGAAGGGGCGACGCGCCCGCCTGATCGTGATCGTCCTGGTGCTGGCGCTTGTCGCGGGTATCGGTTACGGCGCGTTCTGGTCCGTAACCACTGTGCGGGCCTCGTACCCGCAGACGAACGGCTCCATCAAGATCGACGGCCTCGCCGGGAACGTCGACGTCAAGCGCGACAGCTACGGGATCCCGCAGCTCTACGCGGACTCCGACGCCGACCTGTTCCGCGCACAGGGCTTCGTGCAGGCGCAGGACCGCTTCTGGGAGATGGACGTCCGCCGTCACATGACGGCCGGTCGGCTCTCCGAGATGTTCGGCTCCGGGCAGGTCGACACGGACGCCTTCCTGCGCACGCTGGGCTGGCGCAAGGTCGCTCAGAAGGAATACGACACCTTCCTGTCCGCGGACACCAAGAAGAACCTCCAGGCGTACGCGGACGGGGTGAACGCCTACCTCAAGGGGCGCGACGGCAAGGACATCTCCGTCGAGTACGCCGCGCTCGGCCTCACCAACGACTACAAGCCGACCAAGTGGACCCCGGTCGACTCGGTCGCCTGGCTCAAGGCGATGGCCTGGGACCTGCGCGGCAACATGCAGGACGAGATCGACCGCTCGCTGATGACCAGCAGGCTCAGCAAGGAGCAGATCGAGGACCTGTACCCGGAGTACCCGTACGACACCCACGAGCCGATCGTCAGCGAGGGCGCGATCTCGCCGGTCACCGGCACGTTCAACCCGGAGGCGACGCCGACCTCGGGCATCGGCGCGGACACCGTGCAGGGCGCCACCGCGGGAGTGAACACGCAGCTCGCCTCGCTCTCCGACACCCTCGACCAGATCCCCGCGCTGCTCGGTCCGAACGGCAACGGCATCGGGTCCAACTCCTGGGTCGTCTCGGGCAAGTACACGACGACGGACAAGCCGCTGCTCGCCAACGACCCGCACCTGGCGCCGCAGCTGCCCTCGCTCTGGTACCAGATGGGGCTGCACTGCCGTCAGATCTCGGCGACCTGCCAGTACGACACCGCCGGATACACCTTCTCCGGCATGCCGGGCGTGATAATCGGTCACAACCAGGACATCGCCTGGGGCTTCACCAACCTCGGCGCCGACGTCACCGACCTCTTCCTGGAGAAGGTCTCCGGCGACGGCTACCAGTACGACGGCAAGGTGAAGCCGTTCGTCACCCGTGAGGAGACCATCAAGGTCGCGGGGGGCGCGAGCCGGCACATCACCGTGCGCGAGACCAACAACGGTCCGCTGATCTCCGACCGCAGCAGCGAGCTGGAGAAGGTCGGCCAGAAGGCCCCCGTCGCCAGCGCGGCCCCGGACCGGGCCGACGGTTACGCGGTCGCCCTGAAGTGGACCGCGCTGGACCCCGGCCACTCCATGGACGCCGTCTTCGAGCTCAACCGGGCCAAGGACTTCCCGTCCTTCCGCAAGGCGGCCGAGCACTTCGAGGTGCCTTCGCAGAACCTCATCTACGCGGACAACAAGAACAACATCGGCTACCAGGCCCCCGGCAAGATCCCGGTCCGCAAGAAGGGCGACGGCACGACGCCGAGCCCCGGCTGGACCTCGGAGTACGGCTGGGAGAAGGAGCCGATCCCGTTCGCCCAGCTGCCGTACGAGTACAACCCGAAGCGCGGCTACATCGTCACCGCCAACCAGGCCGTCATCGACGAGAAGACGTACCGCCCCTTGCTCACCAAGGACTGGGGCTACGGCACCCGCAGCCAGCGGATCAACGACCTCATCGCGGGGAAGATCAAGGGCGGCGAGAAGATCTCGACCGAAGACATGCAGAAGATGCAGATGGACAACACCAGCGAGATCGCCACGAAGCTGGTGCCCGAACTGCTGAAGATCAAGGTCTCCGACAAGAGCGTGCGTGAGGCGCAGAAGCTCCTGGAGGGCTGGGACTACATCCAGGAGCCCGACTCGGCGGCCGCCGCGTACTTCAACGCGGTCTGGCGCAACATCCTGAGGCTGGCCTTCGGCGACAAGCTGCCGAAGGAGATGCGGGTCAAGGGCGAATGCCTCACCGTGCTCCCGGCCGACAGCACGGGCCCGGTCGACGAGCAGGACAAGCCGGTTCGCGAATGCGGTCAGCGCGACGCGGACTCGGCGCAGCCGGACGGCGGCGACCGCTGGTACCAGGTGGTCATGAAGCTCAAGGACGACGAGAACAACGACTGGTGGAAGGCGCCGAAGAACCGCAAGGACAAGGCGACCGAGAACCGTGACATGCTCTTCGCCCGCGCCATGAAGGACGCCCGCTGGGAGCTGACCGCCAAGCTCGGCAAGGACATCTCCACCTGGAGCTGGGGCCGGCTGCACCAGCTGACCCTGAAGAACCAGACCCTCGGTACCGAAGGCCCCGATCTGCTCCAGCGGGCCCTCAACCGCGGCCCGTGGAACCTGGGCGGCGGCGAGGCCGCGGTCAACGCCAGCGGCTGGAACGCGGCGGGCGGCTACGAGGTCATCTGGGTCCCGTCGATGCGCATGGTCGTCAACGTGGGGGACTGGGACAAGTCCCGCTGGATCAACCTCACCGGCGCGTCCGGTCACGCGTTCAGCGCGCATTACACCGATCAGACCGACAAGTGGGCCGACGGGGATCTGCTCGACTGGTCCTTCGGAACGAACGCCGTGGCCAAGTCGACGAAGGACACGCTGACGCTCAAGCCGTCGTAGGGCGGCGGACCCGGCACCGCGGTCCCGGGCCGACTGGCCCGGCGCGGCGCCGGCCGGGCTCAGCCGGTGAAGCGCCGCGTTCCGGCCGGCGTCACGACGGCGTCCACGGGGTGGTCGTGCGGTTCCACGGGAACCGTCGCGACCACCTCGTTGTCGTAGAGAAGGACGATCAGCGAGGGGTGCGCCCCCGCGGCCGCGAGCCGGGCCAGCACCCGGTCGTACGAACCGCCGCCCCGGCCGAGCCGCATCCCGCGCCCGTCCACCGCGAGGCCCGGCAGCAGGACCGCGTCCGCGTCGAGGACGGCGTCGGGCCCGAGCCGTGGACCGTCCGGCTCCAGCAGTCCGCGGCCCGCCGGGAGAAGGCGGCCGGCACCTTCGTACGGCGCCCAGTCCAGATCGTTGTCCGGGAGGAGCACCGGCAGCAGTACCCGTACGCCCCGCGCGCGCAGCGCGTCCAGCAGCGCGCGAGTCCCTGGTTCACTCCCGACCGAGACATAGGCGGCGACGGTACGGGCCCCGGCCAGCTCGGTGAGACCGACTGCGCCCCGGGACAGAACCATCGCGGCATTTTCGACGTCTTCGCTGGTCAGGAGGGCTCGCGAGGCGAGTAGTTGACGCCTGAGCGAGGCCTTTCCGGACATGTCGGTGTTCAACGTGCACCTGCGCATCTCTCGTATGTGCATATAGAAGTACAAAGTTAACCGGAGGCTCATCTTCCGCCCATACTCACCGGTTATGGTTGCGCGCATGACTCAGTCGCACCCCAGGATCAGCAAGGCTGTCATCCCGGCCGCGGGACTCGGCACCCGCTTCCTGCCGGCCACCAAAGCCACTCCCAAAGAGATGCTGCCTGTGGTCGACAAGCCTGCGATCCAGTACGTCGTCGAGGAGGCGGTTGCGGCCGGTCTCTCCGACGTACTCATGATCACCGGCCGCAACAAGCGTCCGCTCGAGGACCACTTCGACCGCAATTACGAGCTGGAGTCGGCACTCACCCGCAAGGGAGACGCCGAACGGCTCCAGAAGGTCCAGCAGTCGAGCGACCTCGCCACCATGCACTACGTCCGCCAGGGCGACCCGCGCGGCCTCGGCCACGCCGTGCTGTGCGCCGCACCGCACGTCGGCGACCAGCCGTTCGCCGTTCTCCTCGGCGACGACCTGATCGATCCGCGGGACCCGCTGCTCGCCCGCATGGTCGAGATCCAGGAGCGCGAGGGCGGCAGCGTCATCGCGCTGATGGAGGTCGAGCCGGAGCAGATCCATCTGTACGGCTGCGCAGCCGTCGACACCACCGTCGAGGGCGATGTCGTCAGGGTCACCGGCCTGGTCGAGAAGCCCGAAACAGCCGATGCGCCCAGCAATCTCGCCATCATCGGGCGCTACGTCCTCGACCCCGCCGTCTTCGACATACTGCGCAGGACCGAGCCGGGCCGCGGGGGCGAGATCCAGCTGACCGACGCGCTGCAACTGCTCGCCGCGGACGAGAAGATCGGCGGCCCGGTGCACGGTGTCGTCTTCAAGGGACGCCGCTATGACACCGGTGACCGGAGCGACTATCTGCGTGCCATTGTCAGACTCGCGTGCGAACGTGAAGATCTGGGACCGGAGTTCCGGACCTGGCTCCGCAGATATGTCACCGAGGAGATGTAGCACTTTGAGCAGCACGATCTGGTCGGTGGACGAGCACCTGGAAGACATTCTCGGCGCCGTGCGGCCGCTCGAACCCATCGAGCTGCAGCTGCCCGAGGCCCAGGGCTGCGTCCTCGTCGAGGACGTCATGGTGGAGATCGCCCTGCCGCCCTTCGACAACAGCTCGATGGACGGGTACGCGGTCCGGATCGCCGATGTCGAGGGCGCCAGCGAGGAGTTCCCCGCGGTGCTCACGGTCATCGGTGACATCGCGGCGGGCAGCGACGGGCTCTCCGGCGACCAGACCGTGGGACCGGGCGAGGCCGCCCGCATCATGACAGGCGCACCGCTGCCGGCCGGTGCCGAGGCCGTCGTCCCGGTCGAGTGGACCGACGGCGGTACGGGCGGCGGCCCGGCGGACACCATGCGCTCCCACAGCGACGCCCCGCAGGTCGCGGGCGGGGAGGTCCGCGTCCACCGTCCGGTCGCGGCCCGTGCCCACGTCCGGGCCCGCGGCAGTGATGTGCAGCCCGGCGATCTGGCCCTGCGGGCCGGTTCGGTGATCGGGCCACCGCAGATCGGGCTGCTCGCAGCGATCGGCCGCTCCACCGTGAAGGTGCGCCCGCGGCCGCGCGTCGTCGTCATCTCCACCGGCAGCGAACTCGTACAGCCCGGCGAGGAGCTGACCGGCGGCCGGATCTACGACTCGAACAGCTTCGCGCTGACCGCCGCCGCGCGCGACGCCGGAGCGATCGCCTACCGGGTCGGAGCCGTCGAGGACGACGCCGATTCGCTCCGCGCCACGATCGAGGACCAGCTGATCCGCGCGGACATCGTCGTCACCACGGGCGGGGTCAGTGTCGGTGCGTACGACGTGGTCAAGGAAGCACTGTCCTCCGTCGGCGACGAGGACGAGCCGGGCAGCGGCATCGACTTCCGCAAGCTCGCCATGCAGCCCGGCAAGCCGCAGGGCTTCGGTTCGATCGGCCCGGAGCACACACCGCTGCTGGCGCTGCCGGGCAATCCCGTCTCCTCGTACGTCTCGTTCGAGCTGTTCGTGCGGCCCGCGATCCGCACGCTGATGGGCCTGCAAGAGGTGACCCGCCCGACCGTCCAGGCCACGCTGAACACCGACAAAGCGCTCTCCTCGCCGTCCGGCAAGCGCCAGTTCCTGCGCGGCACGTACGACGCGGAGGCGGGCACCGTCACGCCCGTCGGCGGCTCCGGATCGCATCTGATCGCGGCCCTCGCCCAGGCGGACGCGCTGATCGTGCTGCCCGAGGACGTCACCTCGGCGGAGCCCGGCACGGTCACCGAGGTGATCCTGCTCCGCTGAACGCCGGCCGGTGGCGGTACGGTGTCTGCCGCTGTGCCTTACCGGGGGACACCCCCTGGACCCCCGGCCGCACCCCGGTGCAGGCCGAGCGGGCAACCGGCGCCCTACCGCTAGGCGGAGTTCAGTGAGTACGCAGAACAGGCTGACGCATCTCGACGAGGCGGGCGCGGCCCGGATGGTCGACGTGTCCGAGAAGGACGTCACCGCGCGCGTCGCCCGCGCCAGCGGCCGGGTCCTCGTCTCGCCGCGCGTCGTCGAACTGCTCCGTGGCGAGGGAGTCCCCAAGGGCGACGCCCTCGCCACCGCCCGCATCGCCGGGATCATGGGTGCCAAGCGCACCCCGGAGCTGATTCCGCTCTGCCACCCGCTCGCCGTCTCCGGCGTGAAGGTCGATCTGAGCGTCGCCGACGACGCGGTGGAGATCGCCGCCACGGTGAAGACGACGGACCGCACGGGCGTGGAGATGGAGGCGCTGACCGCCGTCTCGGTCGCCGCGCTCACCGTGATCGACATGATCAAGGCGGTCGACAAGAGCGCGGTCATCACGGATGTCCGGGTCGAGGCGAAGTCCGGCGGCAAGTCCGGCGACTACCGGCGCCCGGCGCCGGAGGGAGCGGACGCATGACGGCGCCCGACGCGGCGCCGTTCGGCGGTGCGCCGACCGCCCCGTACGCCGCCCTCGTCGTGACCGCCTCGAACCGCGCCTCGGCCGGTGTCTACGCCGACCGGGGCGGCCCCCTGATCGTCGAGGCGCTCACCGCGCTCGGCTTCGCCGTCGACGGGCCGCAGGTCGTCCCCGACGGCGATCCCGTCGAACAGGCCCTGCGGGCCGGGGTGGCCGCCGGGTACGACGCCATCGTCACCACCGGTGGTACGGGCATCTCACCCACCGACCGCACCCCCGACGCCACCCGCCGCGTCCTCGACCACGAGATCCCCGGCATCCCGGAGGCGATCCGCGCCGAGGGCCGCGAGAAGGTCCCCACGGCCGCGCTCTCCCGTGGCCTCGCGGGTGTGGCGGGCGGCACCCTCATCGTGAACCTGCCGGGCTCCACCGGTGGGGTGCGGGACGGACTTGCCGTCCTCGAACGTCTTCTGGTACACGCCGTCGACCAGCTCCGCGGCGGCGACCACCCCCGACCCGGGAGCCCGAGCTGAACGTCCCGACCTGGCCGGTGATTCTGACGGACGGCGCGATCACCCTCCGGCCGATAAAGCTGCGGGACCAGCGCGTGTGGCGCGAGGTCAACCGGCGCAACCGCGACTGGTTGCGCCCCTGGGAGGCGACGGTTCCACCCCCCGCCCCGGGCGGCCCGGTCGCCCGGCGCCCCACGTACCGTCAGATGATCCGCCATCTGCGTTCCGAGGCCAACGCGGGCCGGATGCTGCCCTTCGCCATCGAGTACGAGGGGCGCCTGGTCGGACAGTTGACGGTCGCCGGGATCACCTGGGGGTCGATGTGCTCGGGACACGTCGGCTATTGGGTGGATCAGGACGTGGCGGGCCGCGGTGTGATGCCGACCGCGGTGGCGCTCGCTGTCGACCACTGTTTCCGGACGGTCGGGCTGCACCGCATCGAGGTGTGCATTCGGCCGGAGAACGGGCCCAGCCGGAGGGTCGTGGAGAAACTCGGATTCCGCGAGGAAGGGCTGCGTCCGCGCTATCTCCACATCGACGGTGCCTGGCGGGACCATCTGATCTTTGCGCTCACGGCGGAGGAGGTGCCCGACGGACTGCTCCGGCGCTGGCACCAGGCACGACCGGAACGCCACGCGAAATAAAATAAGTGTTCGAAATTGGTCGATGTGTGACCGCTAACGAACGCGCAAACGCCGACAGCTGATCCGAACAATCACAAAAAAAGTCCGCGATATCAGCCGGATCATGCGACACACCGGGCCAATTGGCGGATGCCTCCGTGCAAACCCCTCTACGGTGTGAGACGTGAGCAGCAGCGGCCTCATCTATGCAGTCATCGTCGGGGCCTGGGCCGCCTATTTGGTGCCGATGTGGCTCCGCAGGCAGGACGAGCTCAATGAAGCCCGTCCGACGGAACGCTTCAGCACCGCCATCCGGCTGCTGTCCGGACGGGCGGCCATGGAGCGCCGGTATGCCAAGGAGCTGCGGGAACGCACCGCCGAGGAGGCGGCCCCCGACGCCGACCCGGACGCGGACACGGACCGACTGGATTCCGTGGACGTCCGGGCCTTTGCCGCGCCTCCGGCGCACACCGAAGCCCGGGTGCACGACCCGGCGCGCGCACCGGAGCCGCAGGCCCAGGACAGACCCGTACACGTGCCTGTGCCCGCACGGCGCACACGACCCGGCGGGGCCGACGCCGAGCGCGCCCGGCGCGCCCAGCGCTCGCAGGTCCTCGCGCGCCGACGGCGCACCACGTCGATCCTCTTTCTCGCCTTCACCCTCGGCGCGGTCGTCGCGGCCGTCGGCGGCCTCCGCTTCCTGTGGGCGCCCGCGGTGCCGGCCGTGCTGCTGAGCATGTACATCGTTCATCTGCGCGCCCAGGAACGGCGCCGGTTCGTCTTCACCATGGACCGGCGCCGGGCAGAGGTCGCGGCGCAGCACCTGCGCGAGAACCGTCCCCGCAGGCACCAGCCCGCGACGACGGCCCCCGCCGAGTCCGACGAGGAGCCCGAGGCGCGCCACCCGGAGCCCGAGCCCGCCCCCGCGGTCTCTCCGCAGGAGGCGGGCCGCCGCGCCCTGGTCGAGCAGACGGACCACGCGGAATGGGTCGACCAGCAGCGTGAACGCGGCAGGGTCCAGGGCGACAGCTGGGAGCCGGTCCCGGTCCCGCTGCCGACGTACGTCACCGCACCGGTCGCCCCGCGCGCCACGGGCGGCGTCGAGGTCGGCGACCCGGAGACCTGGAGCGCGGCCCGCTCCAGCACGGCCGAGCCGACACAGACGGGCACCGCGCACCCCGCCGCGCCCCCGGCCGAACCGGCGCCACGCCGGCGCACCGGCTCGTCCCGCCGCTCCCGCGACCACGGCCGGACCCCGCTCTTCGACCAGTACGACGACGGCGACCGGCCCCGCGCCGCCAACGAGTGAGACCGCTCCGACGCCGACCCGGCTGACCAGCAAGGGAGCGGATTTCCAAGCACCCCTGTGAGGGTGCTAGAGTTTCACTCGTTGCAAGGGCCTGTGGCGCAGTCTGGTAGCGCACCTCGTTCGCATCGAGGGGGTCTGGGGTTCAAATCCCCACAGGTCCACCGCACGACGAAGTCCCGCCCGATCGAAAGATCGGGCGGGACTTCGTCGTTTCCAAGACGGCTTGATCCCCAGGGCAGTTCGGACCGTCCGGTACTTCCCGCGCGGACATCCTGCGGCCGGATTGAGGCGCAGCCCCCTGCCTGCGATTCCCCGTACGGAGGAGCTTCCTGTGACGGCCGGCCCGCCCACGTCCCGGATCGACACCGGCAAACCCCACCCGGCGCGCGTCTACGACTGGCTGCTGGGCGGCGAGGACAACTGCCCGGCCGCGGAGTGGTACCGGGAGGAGTCGGCGCCGGAGAACGAACGCAGCGGGTTCTGTGTGGGTGTTGCCCGCGTGCGGTGAGGCATCGGGGCACGACGTTGTTTCGCGGCCGGGTCGGCGTCCGCCGCCGGGCACAACCAGGTGGAATCGGCATGGAGTTCCACCGCCTGCACCGGAACCGGGTGCCGGCGCTGGTCCTCGCCGACACCTCCCCGGTCTCCGGGACCGACGACGGCAAGGCCTTCCGTGCCGCGTTGCTGGGATTCCTCGGAGGGCTCCAGTGCCGTGAGGGGCACCGGATCAGGACAGGGCCCGGTTCACGACTCCTGGAGCGGTTTGGCGAAGCAGCGGCTGCTCTCGTACGTGCGGTAGTAGCCGAACTTCTCGCAGGGGGTGTAGCCGCTGGAGGTGTACAGCGCGATCGCCTCCGGCTGCTGGTCGCCGGTCTCCAGCACCATTCGGGTGCGGCCCGCCGCCCGTGCGTCCGCTTCGAGAGCGGCGAGGATGCGGCGGGCCAGGCCCCTTCCGCGGCCCTCCGGGATCACGAACATCCGCTTGAGCTCGGCGTCGCCGTCCAGATAGCCCTCCTCGTTCTGGTCCTGCGCACGCCAGCCGCCGGTGGCGACCGGTGCCCCCGACTCGTCGTAGGCGAGGAGGTAGAGTCCGCGCGGAGGCCGGAACATCGACGGGGCGAGCGGTGTGACATCACCCTCGTCCCCGTAGCGCTGCGCGTATTCGAGCTGCACCTGGTCGTTGAGTTTGACGGCGTCGGGGTGGTCGAACGACCGAGGCTGGATATTCATGCGGGAAATGGTACAGGTATGCGATCGCTGGTTGTCGGTATTGTGCCCTGATGCTCACCGTGACCACCGTGAATGTGAACGGGCTCCGCGCCGCCACGAAGAAGGGCTTCGTCGAGTGGCTGGCGGGGACCGAAGCCGATGTGATCTGCCTCCAGGAGGTGCGTGCCGAGCCGCACCAGCTCGCCGACGAGGTGCGCGAGCCCGACGGCTGGCATGCCGTCCACGCACCGGCGGCCGCCAAGGGGCGGGCCGGGGTCTCTCTCTACACGCGCCGGGCGCCGGAACGGGTGCAGATCGGGTTCGGCGGCTTCGGGGGCGCCGGGGGTGAGGAGTTCGACGACAGCGGCCGGTACGTCGAGGTCGACCTGCCGGGTGTCACGGTGGCGAGCCTGTATCTCCCGTCCGGTGAGGTCGGTACGGAGCGGCAGGACGAGAAGGAGCGCTTCATGGCCGCGTTCCTGCCGTACCTGAAGGGGCTCAGGGAGCGGTCCGCGGCCGGCGGCCGTGAGGTGCTGGTGTGCGGCGACTGGAACATCGCCCACCAGGAGGCCGACCTGAAGAACTGGAAGGGCAACAAGAAGAATTCCGGCTTCCTGCCGGAGGAGCGGGAGTGGCTGACCCGGGTCTTCGACGAGGCTGCGTACGTCGATGTGGTGCGGGCGCTCCACCCGGACGAGGAAGGGCCGTACTCCTGGTGGTCCTACCGCGGGCGGGCCTTCGACAACGACACGGGCTGGCGCATCGACTACCAGGTGGCCACCCCCGGTCTCGCCGGGCGTGCGAGAAAGGCATGGGTGGAGCGGGCCGCCACACACGGCGAGCGGTGGAGCGACCACGCGCCGGTGACGGCCGTCTTCGAGCTGTAGGGGGCTTCTACCCGGCCCGCCGGTAACTGCTGCCGTCCTTGGGGCGGATCAGCAGGCCTGCCACGACCAGGAAACGGCGCAGCGCCGGGTAGTCGTCGTGCACGGTGAGCAGCGCCTCGTTGACCTCGCGTTCGCTGTAGGTGCGGTCCGGCTCGAACAGGGTCTGCGCCAGGTGGACGAGCAGCTGCTCGCGGCGGGCCGGCTTGCGAGGGATCGTGGTCAGCCGCCCGTGGGAGAACAGGGCTGCAACCCCGTGCGAACCGCTCGGATTGTTGTCGGACATGGGGGAAGCCTTGCGTACAGGGGGAGGGTGGGCAACGTGATTTCGTCGGGGTGGGCGGCTTCTGTGCGCCGTCCGGCGTGTACCGCGGTGCGTTCCTGCCGTACAGCACCTGTGGGCCTCGCCCGTTCCGGCAGGAGCGCGGCGACACGCACCTGGACTGCGTCGGAGCCCGTCGAGGCGTGGTGACGGTCGGGCGCGGACGGCGGCCGGTGCGGGCCGTGTCCGAGGTGTCCATCGACCGTGGGCGTGTGATGCGTAGTCAATTGCCGTGATGGCAGGCGCTGTTAGGTGAGCGGTCGCAGGGGGTCACGTCTCCGGCGCCTTCGGTGGCTGCGTGCCGTCGTCGCGGCGCAGCCGTCGATCCAGGGCCATGGAGAGCTCGGCGTCCACCACCGCGCGGGCGAGCGGGCGGAGTTGGGGCGGTTCGGACTCCGTGGTGTGGGCCTGCAGTACCTGTACGAAGAGATCGGCGAGGGCGTCCGCGTGTTCCCGGACCCGGCGCCCCGCCGAGAGCACGGTGGAGAGCGGCACGCCTTCGCGTACCAGCTCCGCCGATACCTCCAGGAGACGGCGGCTGATGTGCACGATCTCGTCGCCGTCGGTGGCGAGATAGCCCAGCTCCAGGGCCGTGGCGAGGTTCTCCGGGGTGACCTCGCCCTCGAAGTGGTCCGCGAGCTGTTCGGGCGTGAGGCGGACGGGGGTCTCCTCGGTGGGCTCGCCCAGCCCCAGCACCTCGGCGACATCGCGGCCGCTCTCGAAGGTGCGGGCCAGATCGGCGATTCCGGTGAGGGTGTGTCCGCGCTCCAGCAGCGCGGCGATGGTCCGCAGCCGGGCCAGGTGGTGGTCGTCGTACCAGGCGATGCGCCCCTCCCGGCGCGGTGGCGCGATCAGACCGCGCTCCCGGTAGAAGCGCAGGGTCCGCACAGGGATGCCGGCCTCCTTGGCCAGCTCCTCCATGCGGTATTCGCGGTGCTCGCGTCCTTCGGCCACCACCGCACCCTATGTTGTACCGTCGGTAACTTTCCCGTGCCGGACCCCTACCCATCGGTACGGAGCTGCTCTACTCTCCCAACGATGCCAGTGATTGCTGGCAGAGTCGTGTGACGTACCGCGGGAGGCGGCAGCATGGCCCAGCACGAGCATGTACGCGTGGCGGTGATCGGATCCGGATTCGGGGGCCTGGGGGCCGCGGTCCGGCTGCGCCGCGAAGGCATCACCGACTTCGTCGTCCTGGAACGGGCCGACTCCGTCGGTGGCGCCTGGCGCGACAACAGTTACCCCGGCTGCGCCTGCGACGTACCGTCCCACCTCTACTCGTTCTCGTTCGCCCCCAACCCGGACTGGCCGCGCACCTTCTCCGGGCAGGAGCACATCCGCGCCTACCTGGAGCGTGTCGCCGACACCTTCGGGCTGCGCCCGCACATCAGGCTGGGTCATGAAGTGACCATGATGCGGTGGGACAACGACGAGCTGAACTGGGTGATCGAGTCCGTGAACGGGACCACGATCGTCGCTGATGTCGTCGTCTCCGCGACCGGCCCGCTCTCCGACCCGAAGATGCCGGACATACCCGGTCTCGCCGACTTCCCCGGCAAGGTCTTCCACTCGGCCCGCTGGGACCACGACTACGACCTGACCGGCAAGCGCGTCGCAATGATCGGCACCGGCGCCTCCGCGATCCAGATCGTGCCGGCGATCCAGCCGAAGGCCGGCAGGCTGACCCTGTTCCAGCGCACCCCGCCGTGGGTCATGCCGCGCATGGACCGGAACATCAGCGGCGCCGAGCGGTGGCTGCACCGCGCGCTTCCGTTCACCGGCGCCGCGCGCCGCGGACTGCTGTGGGGGATACGGGAGTTGCAGGTCAGCGCCTTCACCAAGCACCCCAATGAGCTCGGCCTGGTGGAGAGGGTGGCCAAGTCCAACCTCGCACGGGCCATCAAGGATCCGGCGCTGCGGGCGAAGCTGACGCCCTCGTACCGCATCGGCTGCAAGCGGATTCTGCTCTCCAGCACGTACTACCCGGCGCTCGCCCAGCCCAATGTGGATGTGGTCGCCTCCGGGCTGGCCGAGGTACGCGGCTCGACCGTCGTCGCCGCCGACGGCACGGAGACCGAGGTCGACGCGATCATCTTCGGTACCGGCTTCCACGTGACGGACATGCCGATCGCCGACCGGGTCGTCGGCGCGGAAGGCATCACGCTCGCCGAGTCCTGGAAGGACGGCATGCAGGCGCTGCGCGGCGCGACCGCGGCGGGATTCCCCAACTGGATGACGATCATCGGCCCCAACACGGGGCTCGGGAACTCCTCCATGATCCTGATGATCGAGTCCCAGCTGAACTACATGGCGGACTATCTGCGTCAGTTGAACGTCCTGGGCGGGCGGACCGCGCTCGGTGTGCGGACGTCGGCGGTCGGGGCGTGGAACCGGCGGGTCCAGGAGCGGATGAAGCGAACTGTGTGGAACACCGGTGGCTGCACCAGCTGGTATCTGGACGCAAGAGGGCGCAACACCACGGCCTGGCCGGGAACGACGGGTGAGTTCCGCCGGGCGACTCGGACGGTGGACCTCGGGGAGTACGAGGTCATCCGGCCCCGGAAGACCGATGCCGCCGGGGCCGTCGTCGCCGGGAAGGCCGTCGCCGAGGAGGTCGCGCGATGAGCAGGCTGCTGCGGCGCGAGGACGCCCCGCCGGTGCCCACACGCGAACTGACCGCTGTCTCCGCCGACGGCTCCCGCATCCACGTCGAGCTGCACGGGCCGGACGGCGCCCCCGCGGTCGTGCTCGCGCACGGCTGGACCTGCAACACCCATTTCTGGGCCGCGCAGATCCGCGACCTGGCGGTCGACCACCGGGTCGTCGTCTACGACCAGCGCGGCCACGGCCGCACACCCGCCGTCCGCCCCGAGGGGTACAGCACCGACGCGCTCGCAGACGACCTCGAAGCGGTGCTGGCCGCGGCGCTGGCCCCCGGCGAGCAGGCGGTGCTCGCCGGGCACTCCATGGGCGGCATGACGCTGATGGCCGCCTCGCGGCGGGCCGGGCTGCGCGAGCACGCGGCAGCCGTACTGCTGTGCAGCACCGGCAGTTCGCGGCTGATCGCCGAGTCGCTCGTCGTGCCGATGCGGGCCGGTGCGGTCCGCACCCGGATGACCCGCGCGATCCTCGGGGCGCGGGCCCCGCTCGGGCCGGTCACACCTGTCTCCAAAAGGATCCTCAAGTACGCGACGATGGGCGCCGGTTCGGCCCCGGACCGGGTCGAGTCCTGTGCCCGGATCGTGCACGCCTGCCCGCGGGCGGCCCGGGTCTCCTGGGGGCATGTGCTCGCGGAGCTCGATCTCGACGCGGGCGTGAGGGAGTTGCGGGTGCCCACCGCCGTGATCGCGGGTACGGAGGACCGGCTGACTCTGCCCGTCCACGCGCGCGCCCTCGCGGCGGCGCTGCCCGAATGCCTGGGGCTCACCGAGCTGGCGGGGATGGGCCACATGACACCGGTGGAGGCGCCGGAGGCGGTCACCGCGAAGATCCGGGAACTGGCCGCCGGGTATGTCACCCCTGTCACCGACACCGTCGGTGGCACTGTTGAGGAGGAGGTCGTATGAGCGGCAGGCGCAGTCTCGAAGGACAGGTCGTGGTCGTCACCGGCGCGGCGCGCGGCGTGGGAGAGCTGCTGGCCCGCAAGCTCTCCGCGCGCGGCGCGAAGCTGGCGCTGGTCGGCCTGGAGCCGGACGAGCTGAAGAAGGTCTCCGAGCGGCTGCACGCGGAGAGCGACCACTGGTACGCCGACGTCACCGACCATGTGGCGATGGCGCAGGTCGCGCAGGAGGTGAAGGAGCGCTTCGGCAAGGTCGACGTGGTCGTTGCCAATGCGGGGGTCGCTTCGGGCGGGCCGTTCGTCGACTCGGACCCGGAGGCGTGGCGGCGGGTCATCGAGGTCAATCTGATCGGCGGCGCGGTGACGGGGCGGGCGTTCCTGCCCGTACTGATGGAGAGCCGCGGCTACTTCCTGCAGATCGCGTCGCTCGCCGCGATCACTCCGGCGCCGATGATGACCGCGTACTGCGCGTCGAAGTCGGGCGTGGAGGCGTTCGCGCACAGTCTGCGGGCGGAGGTCGGATACCGGGGCGTGAAGGTCGGTGTCGGCTACCTGTCCTGGACGGACACCGACATGGTGCGGGGCGCCGACGAGGACGACGTCATGCGGGAGTTGCGGCAGCGGCTGCCGTGGCCGGCGAACCGCACGTATCCGCTGGGCCCGGCGGTCGACCGGATCGTGGCCGGCATCGAGCGGCGTTCGGCGCACGTGTACGCGCAGTGGTGGCTGCGCGGCATGCAGTCGGTGCGCGGATACCTGCCGGCGGTCATCGGGGTGGTCGGGCAGCGCGAGATGAAGCGGTTCGGGTCGCGACTCGCGGGCGTGAGCAAGGGACTTGTGGGCGCCGGGGGTGCGGCGGACGAGGTCGCGCGGGGTGCGAGCACGCAGCGTAAGTGATCGAAATGCGTGGGATGTCCTGGCGTGTAAGTCTGGTCGAGGCCCCAACGGGGTCACCCCCCAATGCATCCCGAGCACCCCACTAGGAGTGAACAGCATGGGTATCGCAGACCAGTTCAAGGACAAGGCGCAAGAGCTCGCCGACCAGGCGAAGAAGAACGGGGGCGAGAAGAAGGGCGAGCCGCGCGAGCGGACGTCCGATGCGTCGGAACGGGCGCGGGGCAGGGCCCGGGACGCGGCGCAGGGGGCGCGACGGGACGCGGCGCATGGGGCGCGCGACCGGTACGACGACGACGTCTGACTCGTCGGTGCGAGGGGCGCGTTCGGGAGACCGGACGCGCCTTTCGCGTGCGTGGGGTCTGTTCCCCCACCCCGCCCCTTCCCGAAACCGGGGGCACGCCCCCGGCCCCCCTTCTTTTGTCCTCAATCGCCGGACGGGCTTGATGTGTCCGCCGGACGGGCTTGATGTGACGGGCCGCCGGACGGGCATCATGTGACGGGCCGCAGGGCGGGCTTGATGTGACGGGTTTGATGGGCCTGCCCGGCGCCTATCGCGGCGGCAGCGGTGGCCGTGCGCGGTTCGGGGCGTCCTCGTACGTCGGTGGGGTCGACGCCGGGTGGGACTTCAGGAGGTCGAGCGCGATCTGCACCGCGTCGTCCAGCACCGCGTGCCGGCCCTCCGCCCAGTCCAGCGGCGTGCGCAGCGCCTCCAGGTCCGGTTCGACACCGTGGTTCTCGATCGACCATCCGTATGCGTCGAACCACGCCGCGTTCATCGGCACCGTGATCACCGTGCCGTCGCCCAACCGGTGCCGGCCCGTCATGCCGACGACCCCGCCCCATGTCCGCTGGCCCACCACCGGCCCCAGGTCCAGCAGGCGGAACGCGGCGGTGATCATGTCTCCGTCGGAGGAGGTCGCTTCGTCGGCGAGCGCCACCACCGGGCCGCGGGGGGCGTTGGAGGCGTACGAGACCGGCTGGGCGTCGCGGGTCAGGTCCCAGCCGAGGATCGTGCGGGTCAGTTTCTCGATGACCAGCTCGCTGATGTGGCCGCCCGCGTTGCCGCGTACGTCGACGATCAGGGCGGGGCGGGAGACCTCCATCCGCAGGTCCCGGTTGAACTGGGCCCAGCCGGAGCCGCCCATGTCGGGGATGTGCAGGTATCCGCACTTGCCGGCGCTCAGTTCCCGTACGACATCGCGGCGTTTGGCGACCCAGTCCTGGTAGCGGAGCGGGCGCTCGTCGACCAGGGGGACGATGGCGACACGGCGGGAGGGACCTTCGCTCTCGGCCGGGCAGAAGGTGAGTTCGACGGTGGTCCCGCCCGCCTGGGAGAGAAGGGGGTAGGGGCCCGCGACCGGATCCACCGGGCGGCCGTCCACGTGGGTGAGGATCGCGCCCTCCCGGATGCCCGTACCGGCGAGCGGTGAACGCGCCTTGGAGTCGGAGGAGTCCCCCGGCAGGATCCGCCGGACGACCCACTTGCCGTCCCGGCACACCAGGTTCGCGCCGAGCAGGCCGATCGCCCGCTGGTAGTGCGGCGGGCCCTCGTTGCGGCGGGCGGGTGCCACGTACGCGTGCGAGGTGCCCAGTTCGCCGAGGACCTCGCGCAGGAGGTCCGCGAACTCGTCGGGGGTCGCGACCCGTTCGACCAGCGGACGGTACTGGTCGAGCACGCCCGCCCAGTCGATGCCGCTCATGTCAGGGTCCCAGAAGTAGGAGCGGATGATGCGGCCCGCTTCCCCGTACGCCTGCCGCCATTCCGCCGCCGGGTCGACATCATGCAGGATCCGCCGCAGGTCGAGGTAGACCGTCGAGTCGCTGTCGCCGACCTCGGTTGCCGGTACGGCGCGCAGTTCCCCTTCGTCCATGACGACCAGCCGGGTCGCGTCGCCGCTGACGGCGAACCAGTCGAGATGGCCGACGAGTTCGGTCTTCCTGGCCTTCGTGATGTTGAAATGCTCGAGCGTCGGACGGCCCGACATGTCCGCCGGGTTGGCGAACGTCTCGCCGAGCGCGCCCGAGATCGGCCAGCGCAGCCAGACGAGCCCGCCGCCGCTGACCGGGCGCAGAGCCGAGTACTTCGACGCGGTGACCGGGAACGGCGTCACCCGGTTTTCCAGCCCCTCGAACTCGACCGTGACCGTGGCCCCTTCGGCCGGAGCCTCCTCCGACACGTCGACCGGGTCGAGGCCGCCCGCCGCCGGACGCCCCTCCGGTGAGAGAGCGAACGGGGACGGGGTCGCGGAGGAGAGCGGCACCAGGTACGGGCGGCAGCCGAGCGGGAAGGAGAGGTCGCCGGTGTGGACGTCGTACACCGGGTCGAAGCCCCGCCAGGAGAGGAACGCGAGATACCGGCCGTCGCCGGTGAACACCGGGTTCTCGTCCTCGAAGCGGCCGTTGGTGACATCGACGATCACCGGGGTGCCCGGTCCCATGATCCGGGCCAGTTTGATCTGCCGCAGCGAGCGGCCGATCCCGGGATGCGACCAGGTCAGCCAGGCGCCGTCCGGCGAGAACGCCAGATCGCGGACCGGTCCGTTGATGGAGCGGATCAGCTCGGTCGGTTCGCTGGTGGACTCCTCGGCCGTGTCGAGGAGCAGCAGCCGGCCGTCGTGCGTGGCGATCGCGAGCCGTTCGCCCTCCGGGTCGGCGATCAGTTCGTGGACCCGGCCGATCTGGCCGGAGGCCAGCCTGCGCGGTGCCCGGTCACCGCTGGCGCGCGGCAGGTACGCGATCTCGATGGCGTCCTCGCCGTCCGCGTCCGTCACATAGGCGACCTGGCCCATGCTGCCGAGCATCTCGGGCAGCCGGACCCGGACCCCGGGGGTGTCGGCGATGGTGCGGGCGGGCCCGTCGCGGTGGGTCAGCCAGTACAGACTGCCGCGGACCGAGACGGCGCTCGCCCGGCCCGTCTCGTCCACGGACAGCGAGTCGACATTGGTGGCGGCGGGCACCTGGTACGTACGCCGCCCGGCCCGCGGCCCGCCGAGCCGCACCTGCAGCTTCCGCGGCACCGCGTCCGGGGATTCGAGGTCGTCGACCAGCCACACCTCGCCCGCGCACTGGTAGACCACGCGGCGTCCGTCGCTGGACGCGTGCCGGGCGTAGAAGGCGTCGTGGTCGGTGTGGCGGCGCAGGTCGGAGCCGTCGGGCAGGCAGGAGTACAGATTGCCGACGCCCTCGTGGTCGGAGAGGAACGCGATCCGGCCGCCGACGAACATCGGTGAGTCCAGATGGCCGCCGATATCGGGCAGCAGCCGCTTGCCGTGCAGCCACAGGCGCCCCATCGCCCCGCCCCGGTACCGCTTCCAGCCGGCCGGTTCGTGCGGGGGTGTGCCGGTGAGCAGCAGCGTGCGCCGCTCGCCGTCGATGTCCGCGACCGCGATGTCGGAGACCGGACCCCACGGGAGTTTGCCGCCGGGGGAGCCGTCCGTGGGAAGGCTGTAGGCCCAGGAGAAGTACGAGAACGGCTGCCCGTGCGAGGACACGGCGAGGATGTGCGACGTCTCGTCCGGATCGGGGGTCCAGCCGCAGACCCGGGCGTCGGTCGACCCCCAGTAGGTGAGCCGGCGGGCCGGCCCGCCCTCGACCGGGGCGAGATGGATCTCGGGATCCAGGGTGCGCCAGGTCGTGTACGCGATACGGGTCCCGTCGGGCGAGAAGCGCGGGTGACTGACCCGCGTCCGGTCGACGGTCACCCGCCACGCCCGGCCGGGCTGTTGTCCCTCGGCGACGAGGGGAGAGACCCAGAGGTCGTCCTCGGCCGCGAAGCAGAGCAGGTCCTTGTGAAGGTGCGGGAAACGGAGATACGCGACGTCTTCACTCACCCCCCAATGCTTTCCGTGTGAGCGGGACGCGGCAACTCGTGGTGCGGAAGAACTTGTGGTGCAACACACAAGCGAAACGATGCAGTTTCGCTCAGCCGGGGGGTACCTTCGAGGTGTACGAAACAGTTTCGTTCGGCTGACGGAAGTACGAGCGACAGGACAGGAGGTCGACCCATGGCACGCACCCGCCTCACGCCCGAGCGCGAGAGCGAGCTCTACGCCGCGGTGCTCGACCTGCTGCGCGAGGTCGGCTACGACGCCCTGACCATGGACGCTGTCGCCACCCGTACCCGCTCCAGCAAGGCCACCCTCTACCGCCAGTGGGGGAGCAAGCCGGAGCTGGTCGTCAAGGCGCTGCGCCACAACAAGCCGGGCGGCCTTGCCGAGATCGACACCGGTTCACTGCGCGGAGATTTCCATGCCGCGCTGGGCCGGACCGACGACTGCCAGATGGAGAAGGACTCCGCGCTGATGCGGGGCCTCATACATGCCGTCCACAACAATCCCGATCTGTACCAGGCACTGCGCGAACTGCTCATCGAGCCGGAGATGACCGGCCTCGACCTGCTCCTCCGCCGAGCCGTGGACCGGGGTGAACTGCGTCCGGACAACCCGGCGCTGAAATATGTACCGCACATGCTGATCGGCGCTTTCACCGCTCGGCAGCTGGTCGAGGACCGCACCGTCGACCAGGCGTTTCTCATCGACTACGTCGACTCCGTGATCCTCCCCGCTCTCGGCGTCTGACCCCGTCCCCTCCGTACGACCCTCTCCCCAAGCCCCACCTGACACGCCGCTCTCGTCGTCGGGCTGGTTCCTCACGCCCTTTTCCACTCACACGACCTGACCGGGAGTACGCCTCCGTGGCCACATTCCTCTACAAGCTCGGACGGTTCGCCTTCCGGCGCCGCCGCTTTGTCGCCCTCGTCTGGGTGGCGCTGCTGGCGCTCGCCGGATTCGGCGCCGCCTCCGCGTCCACCGCCACCTCCAGCTCCTTCTCCATCCCGGGTACGGAGGCTCAGAAGGCCTTCGACCTGCTGGAACAGCGCTTCCCCGACTCCAGCGCCGACGGCGCGACCGCGCGGGTCGTCTTCAAGGCCGACGCCGGTCAGAAGATGACGGACCCGGCGAACAAGGCCGAGGTCAACAAGATCGCTGACGAGCTGAAGTCGGGTTCGGATCAGATCGCCTCGGTCACCGACCCGTACACCGGCAACGCCGTCAGCAAGGACGGCTCCACGGCGTACGTCTCCGTGTCCTACAAGGTCAACTCGATGGAGCTGACCGATGCGACCCGGAGCGCCCTGGAGGACGCGGGCCACGCGGCGCAGAAGAGCGGGATGACCGTGGAGATCGGCGGTGACGCGCTCCAGGTGATGCCGGAGACCGGGGTCACCGAGATCATCGGTGTGGCGATCGCCGCGGTGGTGCTGGTCATCACCTTCGGCTCGCTCGTCGCGGCCGGTCTGCCGCTGCTCACCGCGCTCATCGGCGTCGGCATCGGCGTCTCGACGATCACGGCCCTGGCCAACGTGCTCGACCTGGGCTCCACCACCTCCACTCTCGCGATGATGATCGGCCTCGCGGTCGGCATCGACTACGCGCTCTTCATCGTCTCCCGCTACCGCGCCGAGCTGGCCGAGGGCCGCGAGCGAGAGGAAGCGGCGGGGCGGGCGGTCGGCACGGCCGGTTCCGCGGTCGTCTTCGCCGGTCTCACCGTCGTCATCGCCCTGGTCGGCCTGGCCGTCGTCAACATTCCGATGCTGTCGAAGATGGGCTTCGCCGCGGCCGGCACGGTCGCGATCGCCGTCCTGATCGCGCTCACCCTCGTCCCGGCGGTGATGGGCTTCGCGGGCAAGCGGGTCATGGGACGCAAGGCGCGCAAGGCCGCCGAGGCCTCGAGCCGGCCCGAGGCGAAGCCGAACATGGGTACCCGGTGGGCGCGGTTCGTCCTGCGCAAGCCGGTCTGGGTGCTGCTGGTAGGAGTCCTCGGCCTCGGGGTCATCGCCGTACCGGCCGCCTCGCTGGAGATGGGCCTGCCCGACGACGGCTCCCAGCCCACCAGCACCACCCAGCGCCGCGCCTACGATATGCTCTCCGACGGATTCGGCCCCGGCTTCAACGGGCCGCTGATGGTCGTCGTGGACACGGCGAACAGCTCGGACGGCAAGACCGCGGTCAAGCAGGTCTCCGACGAGATCTCCGGTATCCCGCACGTCGTCGCGGTCACTCCGGCCCACTTCAACAAGGCCGGCGACACCGCCATGATCACCGTGATCCCCAAGGACCGGCCGAGCTCCACCGAGACGGAGAACGTGGTTCACGCCATCCGTGACGCGGGCACGGACATCAAGTCCGACACGGGCGCCGAGGTCCTGGTCACCGGATCCACGGCGATGAACATCGACTTCTCGCAGAAGATGAACGACGCGCTGCTGCCGTATCTGGCGCTCGTCGTCGGCCTGGCGTTCCTGCTGCTGATGGTGGTCTTCCGCTCGGTGCTGGTGCCGCTGAAGGCGGCCCTCGGCTTCCTGCTCTCGGTCGTCGCGGCCCTGGGCGCGGTCGTCGCGGTCTTCCAGTGGGGCTGGCTGGCCTCGCTGTTCGGCGTCGAACAGACCGGCCCGATCATGTCCATGATGCCGATCTTCATGGTGGGTGTGGTCTTCGGTCTCGCCATGGACTACGAGGTCTTCCTCGTCACCCGGATGCGCGAGGCGTACGTCCACGGGGAGAAGCCCCCGCAGGCGATCGTCACCGGCTTCAAGCACGGCGCCCGCGTCGTCACCGCCGCGGCCGTGATCATGATGGCGGTCTTCGCCGGGTTCATCGGCTCCAGCGAGTCGATGATCAAGATGATCGGCTTCTCGCTCGCCATCGCCGTCTTCTTCGACGCGTTCGTCGTCCGGATGGCGATCGTGCCCGCGGTCCTCGCCCTGCTCGGCAAGCGCGCCTGGTGGCTGCCGCGCTGGCTGGACCGGCTGCTGCCCAATGTCGATGTGGAGGGCGAGGGGCTGCGCAAGCAGCTCGGCGAGACGTCCGGCGGAGACGGGCACGGCGACGCCCGGGGCGAGCGCGAACTGACGCACGTCTGATCCGTAGGAGCCCCGGGGTCCGCGTCCGAGCGGAGCGCGACCCCGGAATGCACCGGTTACCTGTGGGGACGGGGGGCCGGAGCGACGATGAGCCCCCGTGCGAGCGGCACGGGGGCTCATCCATGCCGTCACGCCGGTGTGGTCTCGGACGTCCTGCTCTCGCCGTGGGTGCGGTCCAGGAAGCGGATCAGCGGCGCGTTGTCGAACTGCACCACCTCGACGCCGTCCGCCGAGTGCCGCTCCACGACCAGCTGCGCCCGTCCGCACGGCCAGATCCGTATCGCGCCGTGCCCGGTCGGCGAGTGCAGCCCGCCCTCCAGCAGGTCTCGGCCGAAGGCCCAGTCGGTGCCGCCGGGGAAGGTGAGATGCACCGTACGCGGGTCGACGGCCGCGTCGTACCGCAGGTCGACGGGGACGGAGAAGGTGTCGGTCGCCTCGGTGATGAGCCGGGCTTCGGCCTGTTCTTCGATCACAGGGGGCATGGGCCGAATCCTCCTATTTGTGAATGTTTGATATCTAATGTCCCATATTTCGGCCAAAGAGCGCGATGAGGAAGTCGCGTACTTGTTGTGAATGCGCTCTTGCGAGCCATTCGCAACAAGGCCCTATTATTGAGAGGTTCATGACCCCGCGCAGCAGTGCAGGAACGCAGGAAGCGGAGCCTCCCCATGCATGTACCCGACGGATTCATCAATGCCCCCGTCTCCGCCGCCGCCGGTGTGGTTGCCGCGGGTGCCGTGGCGGTCAGTCTGCGGGGCGCCCGCCGTGAACTGGATGAACGCACCGCGCCGCTCGCGGGCCTCGTCGCCGCGTTCATCTTTGCCGTGCAGATGCTGAACTTCCCGGTCGCGGCCGGTACCAGCGGGCATCTGCTGGGCGGGGCGCTCGCCGCGATCCTGGTCGGGCCGTACACCGGGGTGCTCTGTATATCCGTCGTGCTGCTCATGCAGGGCATCCTCTTCGCGGACGGCGGGCTCACCGCGCTCGGTGTGAACATCACCGTCATGGGCGTCACCACCACCGTCGTCTCGTACGCCCTCTTCCGCGGTCTCGCCACCGTCCTGCCGCGCACCCGCCGCTCCACCACCGCCGCGGCATTCGTCGCCGCACTGATCTCCGTACCGGCCGCGGCCTGCGCTTTCACGCTGATCTACTGGATCGGTGGCACCACCGACATCCCGATCGGCAAGGTCCTCACCGCGATGGTCGGCGTGCACATCCTGATCGGCATCGGCGAGGCCGTGATCACCGGGCTGACCGTCGGCGCCGTCATCGCCGTCCGCCCCGATCTGGTCCACGGCGCCCGCGGTCTCACCTCCCCGCTCAAGCTCCGGATCGACGGCGAGCTCGTCGACGCCCCCGCCCGGCAGTCCGTCGCACCGGCCGCCGCCCGCTCCATGCGGGGGCTCTGGGCCACCGGTCTGGTCACCGCCCTCGTGCTGGCGGGCTTCGTCTCCTTCTACGCCTCCGCCAACCCGGACGGCCTGGAGAAGGTCGCCGCCGACAAGGGCATCGACAAGAAGGTCGAGGAGCACACGGCCAAGGACTCGCCGCTCGCCGACTACGGCGTCAAGGACGTCTCCGACGCGCGGCTCTCCGGCGGCCTGGCCGGGGTGATCGGGGTCGGCGCCACGATCGTGGTCGGCAGCGGGGTCTTCTGGGCCGTCCGCCGCCGACGTACGCCGGACGCGCCCGCCGACATCCGCACCAAGGCAACCGTCTGATGGGCGCGGGCCACGCGCACAGGCTCTACCGGCACGGGCACTCGCCGGTCCATGACCTGCCCCCGCACTGCAAGCTCACCGCTGTGTTCAGCTTCGTGCTGGTCGTCGTCCTGACGCCGCGCGAGGCGGTCTGGGCGTTCGCGCTGTACGCCGCGCTGCTCGCCGGGGTCGCGGCGGTCGCCCGGATCCCCGCCGGGTTCCTCCTCAAGCGGCTGCTCATCGAGGTGCCGTTCGTCGCGTTCGCGCTGCTCATGCCGTTCGTGGTGCCCGGCGAACAGACCCATGTGCTCGGCCTCTCCGTCAGCGTCCCCGGTCTCTGGGGCGCCTGGAACGTCCTCGCCAAGGGCACCCTCGGCGTCGCCGCCTCGGTGATCCTCGCGTCCACCACCGAGCTGCGCTCCCTGCTGCTCGGCCTGCAGCGGCTCAAGCTGCCGCCGATGCTCGTCCAGATCGCCTCCTTCATGATCCGGTACGGGGATGTGATCACCGGCGAGATGCGGCGGATGTCGATCGCCCGCCGCTCCCGCGGCTTCGAGGCGCGCGGGGTGCGGCAGTGGGGCGTCCTGGCCAAGTCGGCGGGCGCGCTCTTCATCCGTTCCTACGAGCGCGGCGAACGCGTCCACCTCGCGATGGTCAGCCGCGGCTACACCGGTTCCATGCCGGTCATCGACGAGGTGACGGCCTCCAGGACCCAATGGGCCCACGCCTCGGCACTCCCCCTACTCGCCCTCGTCATCTGCCTGCTGGGATGGACCGTATGAGCAAGCCCACCGCCCCCGCGCCGTCCCTGGAAGTCAGCGGCCTCGCCTACGCCTACCCCGACGGCCACCAGGCGCTCTTCGGGGTGAACCTGACGGTGGCCCGGGGCGAGCGCGTCGCCCTGCTCGGCCCGAACGGAGCCGGCAAGACCACCCTCGTCCTCCACCTCAACGGCATCCTCGACGCCGGAGCGGGCACCGTCCGGGTCGCCGGTCTGCCGGTGGAGAAGCGCAATCTCGCGGAGATCCGCCGCCGCGTCGGCATCGTCTTCCAGGACCCCGACGACCAGCTCTTCATGCCGACCGTCCGCGAGGACGTCGCCTTCGGGCCCGCCGCATCCGGGCTGCGCGGCGCCGAACTGGAGGAGCGGGTCACCGAGGCGCTCGAACAGGTCGGCATGGAGGGGTACGCGAACCGCCCCCCGCACCATCTGTCGTTCGGTCAGCGCCGCCGTGTCGCGGTCGCCACCGTGCTCGCCATGCGACCGGAAATCCTTGTCCTGGACGAGCCGTCGTCCAACCTGGACCCCGCATCGAGGCGCGAACTCGCCGACATCCTGCGGTCGTTGGACGTCACTGTGCTGATGGTCACGCACGACCTGCCGTACGCCCTGGAGCTCTGCCCGCGCGCCGTCATCCTCAGCGAAGGTGCCATCGCGGCCGACAACCGTACTCAGGACCTGCTCTGCGACGAGGAGCTGATGCGAGCCCACCGACTCGAGCTGCCCTTCGGGTTCGACCCGCGCTCCGTGACCATGGGCGTGTGACCGACGGTGACACCAGCCATCCCGCGGCCTCGCTGCTGCGGGGCCGACGAGGTGGAGCGGCTGCGGGCGGAGCTGCACGCCCGCGCCGCGCGCGCCGACGGCCAGGTCGCGTCGTGGTGAGCCGAGGGTCACCCGCGGTACAGCTCACCTGCGCAGCGATGCACCATGGGGGGATGAGCGGGAGCGCAGGAGCAGGCGTGGACGTACGGGGCACGGTGGCGACCGGATTCGAACCGGTCAGGGACGCCTTCATCCGTAACTTCGAGCAGCGGGGGGAGCGGGGGGCGGCGGTCGCCGTCTACCGGGACGGGCGCAAGGTCGTCGACCTGTGGGCCGGTACGAGAGACGTCGACGGCGTCGAACCGTGGGCGGTCGACACGGTGCAGATCGTCCGCTCTGCGGGCAAGGGCATAGCCGCGGCCGTACCGCTGCTGCTGCACCAGCGCGGACAGGTGGACCTGGACGCCCCGGTCGGCACGTACTGGCCGGAGTTCAAGGCGGCCGGAAAGGAGCGCGTCCTTGTACGGCACCTCCTCGCCCACCGTGCGGGAGTCCCCGCCCTCGACCGGCCGCTGACGCCGCAGGAGGCCGCCGACGGGAGCTCCGGGGCGCACGCCGTCGCCGCGCAGCGCCCGCAGTGGGAGCCCGGTGCCGCGCACGGCTACCACGCACAGACGTACAGCTGGCTGATCGGCGAACTGGTGCGACGGGTCACCGGGCGCACCGTGGGCCGCTGGATCGCCGAGGAGATCGCCCGCCCGCTCGGCCTCGACTTCTGGTTCGGGCTCCCGGAGGAAGAGGCGCACCGGGTGGGCCGGATCGGACCGGTCGAGCCGCCCGTTCTCGACGGCAACGGCGGGGCGCTGCGGATGCGCCCCAAGCGGTCGGTCGTGGACGCCTACCGTGATCCCGAGTCGCTGACCCGCCGCGCGTTCGGCGCCATCGACCCGTTCCCCGACGAGAACGACGCCGGCTACCGGGCGGCCGAACTCCCCGCCTCCAACGGCATCGCGACCGCCCGCGCGCTGGCCCGTGCCTACGCCGCGATGATCGGCCCGGTCGACGGACACCGGCTCTTCGCCCCGGCCACGCTCACCCTCGCCCGCACCGAGGAGTCCGCGGGCCCGGACCGGGTGCTCGTCGTGAACACCCGCTTCGGCCTCGGCTACATGCTGCACGGACCGGCCGCCCCGCTCCTCGCCCCCGGCTCCTTCGGCCACCCGGGCCGCGGCGGCTCGCTCGGCTTCGCCGACCCCGAATCGGGCGTATCGCTCGGCTATGTGACGAACGGTCTGCAGAAGGGAGTCACCGCCGATCCCCGTGCCCAGGCCCTGGTCAGAGCAGTACGGTCGGCGCTATGACTCCTACCGGTGATTCCAGGTTCGACGGATACGGCGTACTCATCACGGGCGCGGGACAGGGCATCGGTGCGGCCACGGCCCGCCGGCTGGCCTCCGAGGGCGCACGCGTCCTGGTGACCGATCTGGACGGTGACCGCGCCGAGCACACGGCGGCGGCGATACGGAAGACGGGCGCCACCGCCGAGGCGATGGCCTGCGACGTGGGCGACCGGCCGGCGGTCGAGGCGGCGGTGGCCCGTGCGGTCGAGGCGTTCGGCACGCTCGACGTGCTGGTCAACAACGCGTACCGCTGCACTCCCGACACCCCGCTCTTCGAGGACGAGCCCGACGACGTCTGGCAGGGCGATCTGGATGCCACGCTCACCGGCCCGTACCGCTGCTCACGGGCAGCGCTGCCGCACCTGGTGGCGTCGGGCAGGGGCGCGATCGTCAACATCGGCTCCGTCAACGGCGAGCAGGACTTCGGCAACCACGCCTACAGCGCCGCCAAGGCGGGGCTGGGCAGCCTGACCCGTACGCTCGCCGGCCACGCCGGCCCGCGCGGGGTCCGCGTCAACCTCGTGGCCCCCGGAACGATCCGCACGGACGCGTGGGCGGACCGCGCCGACGAACTGGACCGGGTGAGCCCGCTCTACCCCCTCGGCAGGGTCGGCGAACCGGACGACATCGCGGCGGCGGTCGCCTTCCTCGCCTCCCGAGACGCGTCCTGGATCACCGGGACGACGCTGCGGGTGGACGGTGGGCTGCTCGCCGTGAACGCGGGTTTCCGGAGGGCGATCGCGCAGGACTGAGGTCGGTGGGCGGCCCGGCGTGCTGCGCGGGTTGCGCCGGGTCCCGCGCGCCGCAGCCGCCGAAGAACCTGTAGAGGCCCCTGGTTCTGCAGCTTCCGCTTCACCATGAGGATCCGTGGGATGTTCCGGCTCAGCAGCCTCCGCGTCTGCCGTCCGCGCCGGTGCTTCTCCGGACGCCGCCACGCTCAACTCGTGTGCAGCATCAGCCCGATCCCGACCACCATCAGTCCGGCCGCCGCGATCCTCGGTGCGCCGAACCGCTCCTTGAAGAACACCGTCCCTATCGCCGCGCCCACAATGATCGACGACTCGCGCAGGGCGGCGATCGGGGCCAGCGGCGCCTTCGTCTGCGCCCACAGGACCAGCCCGTAGGCGACCACCGACATGGCCGCGCCCGCCAGCCCCCGTGCCGCGTACGGCCGCAGCTGGGCCGCCAGTTGTCCGCGGCGGCGGTAGAACGTGTACGCGGGGACGACGAGCCCCTCCAGGATCATCAGCCAGGCGATGTAGCCGAGCGGGGTGCCGGAGGCCCGGACCCCCACCCCGTCGACGGTCGTGTACCCGGCGATCGCCAGACCCGTTGCCAGCGCCGCGGCGATCGCCGGCCAGTGCGGGCGGGTCTGCGAGCCCCGGATGCCCCACAGTGCGACGCCGACGAGCCCGGCGCAGGCGACCGCGACACCGGTCGTCGCCCATCCGTCGGGCCGCTCCCCGACGAAGACCGCCGCGAGGACCGTCACCACCAGGGGCGCGGTGCCGCGTGCGATCGGATACATCTGGCCGAAGTCGCCGAGCGTGAACGACCTCATCAGCAGCGCCATATAGGCGACGTGCAGGATCGCGGAGACGATCAGATACGGCCAGGCCGCCGCGGCAGGCAGCGGCACGAAGCAGGCGGCGACCGCGCCGAGCAGTGCCCCGCCCCCCGAGATCAGGGTGAAGGAGAGCAGCTGGTCCTTGATGGCGTGCGCGATGGCGTTCCAGCTGGCGTGCGTGATCGCCGCGATCAGGACCGCGCATGCGACCAGCGGCGTCACTTGGACTGCTCGCGCACGTCCACCACAGTGCCGCCGGCATGCCTGATGACCGTCTGGGGATCGAGCGGGAAGACGGTGTGCGGGGTGCCCGCCGCAGCCCACACCACGTCGTGGTCGAGCAGCCCGCGGTCCGCCAGTACCCGGGTCTTCGTACGGTGGCCGAAGGGCGGCACACCGCCGATCGCGTACCCGGTGGTCTCCCGGACCAGATCGGCCCCGGCGCGCTTGACCTTCCCGACGCCCAGCTCCCGCCGTACGAGCTCCACGTCGACCCGCGAGGAGCCGTCCATCAGGACCAGCACGGGAGCCCCGTCGGCCTCGAAGATCAGAGACTTGACGATGGCGCTGAGCTCGCAGCCGATGGCGGCGGCCGCCTCGGCGGCGGTACGGGTGGCGTCCGGGAAGCGGCGGACCTCGACATCGAGACCCAGCTCGCGCAGGGCCTCGGCGAATCGGGGGTGCGCGGCCGAAATGGTCGCTTCGGTCACGGGAGCGGTCGCGTCGGGAGTACTCATGCCCCGCACGCTAGCGGCCGCCCAGCGGGGCACGCGATCCGGTTTCAGCAACCGGACCATCTCCGTCCGGTTGGCTCGGGCGTCACGGCCCCGCGCGCAGTACCTGGGCCACCACCGGCCCCGCCGCGTCGCCGCCGTGGCCACCGGACTGGACGACCGCCGCGGCCGCGAGGTCGTTGCTGAAGCCGGTGAACCAGCTGTTGGACGTGGCCTGTCCGTCGACCTCCGCCGAACCGGTCTTCGCGCCCTTGTCGCCGCCGACCGAGGCCATCGCCGCCTTGCCGGTGCCCCAGCTCGCGGTCTGCCGCATCATGTTGGTCACCTGCTGCGCGACTGACCCGGGCAGCGAGCGGGACGCGGTGGCCAGCTGACGGCCGTCCAGGTCCTGCGGTACGAGGACCGGCTGACGGAAGGTGCCGTTCTTCGCGGTGGCGGTGATCGACGCCATGTTGAGTGCGTTCATCTGGATGGTGCCCTGGCCGATGTACTGCGCGGCGGCCTCACCACCGCCGGCCTCGGGCACGCTGCCGTCGAAGGACGCGACGCCGGTCTTCCAGTCCAGACCGATCCCGAAGACGTCCCGGGCCTCCTTGGCCAGTGCGGCGTCGTCCTTGGTGTCGTCGATCAGCTTGATGAAGGCGGTGTTGCACGACCGGGCGAAGCTGGTGGTGAAAGTGCCGTCCGGGATGGAGAACCCGTCCAGGTTCTGGAACGTGCGGCCCTGGTACATCGCGGTCTTCGGGCACTCGATCTTCTGGTTCGCGCCGGCGAGCCCCTTCTCGATCAGCATCGACGCGGTCACGATCTTCATCGTCGAACCGGGTGCCTGCTTGCCGAGCATGGCCGCGTTGAAGCCGGTCGCCGGGTTGTTGGCGACCGCGCGGATCGAGCCGGTGGACGGCCGGACGGCGACCACCGAGGCCTGGGAGTACTGCTTGACGGCCTGCTCGGCCGCCGCCTGGACATGGGCGTCGAGCGTGGTCTGCAGCGTGCCGGGCTTCCCCTTGGACAGCGTCAGCAGCGTCTTGTCCGGAGTGTTCTCGTCCTCCGACTCGATCCGGGTCTCGATACCCGCGGTGCCGCCGACCTTCTCCCCGTACTTCTCGCGCAGCGCGTCCAGGATCGGCCCAAGCGACGGGTACTTCTCCTTCGTCAGCACCTTGCCGTTGTGGTCGAGCGCCTCGATGGACGGGGTCGACGCCTCGCCGGTCTTCAGCGTTTCGCCGTCCGCCAGGTCCGGATGGATCACGGACGGTTTCCAGTCGATCAGCGGCCGGCCGGTGGTCAGGCCGCGCACGACGGTCAGTTCCGAGGAGTACGACCAGGGCTTGGACTTCCCCTCGAAGCTCACCGTCGCCTTCACGGTGAACGGGACCTTCGAGCCGGTTGCCGGCCCCGGGGTGATCACAGCCTTGGTGACGTGGGCCTGGTCGCTGTATCCGCTGAGGGCCGGTTCGGCGTCGACCGCGTTGTTGGTGAGCTGGGACGCGTCGGAAGCCTGGCCGTCCGCCCAGGCCTTGAGGAACTTCTCGGACGTCTCGCTGATCTCCGCCTTGCTCGGCGGGCCGGTCTTCACCTCGGCGGAGGTGGAGCGTCCGTCCGTACCGCCGCCCCCGCTGCCGCCGAACCCGTCGAGGACGTTGTACGCCCCGTACCCCACCCCACCGACCACCAGCACGAACACTCCGCCGATGACGGCGACCTTCGCTCCACTGCGCATCTGTGCAGTCCCCCTCCCCGGAAGACTCTCTTGAACACGTTCAAGAGAGCGCTTGTGGGCACTTTACGGGACGGTAGTGACAGCGGGGGCTTTTGTTATCGGAACGCGATCGGCAACGGCCTGAACAGTTCGGTCAAATCCAGGTATCCAGCCACATGCGGTTGCGCCAGGAGTTCTCCGGAATCGGCGTTCCCGTATACAGCGGCCAGAAGTAGATGAAATTCCAGACAATCAGCAGAACGAGTACGCCGGCCGCAATGGCCCCCCATGTTCTCCGCCGCTCACCGGACGGATCGCCGGACACCAGGCCCAGTTCCCACCTGGACCCGGTGCCCGCAGCAGGGCCGAGCATCGCGCCGATCATCATCGCCACCGCGAGACAGAGGAACGGCACGAACACGACCGCGTAGAACAGGAAGATCGTCCGCTCCTGGTAGAGGAACCAGGGCAGCCAGCCCGCCGCCACACCGCACGCGATCGCACCTGCCCGCCAGTCGCGGCGGAAGAACCAGCGCCACAGCACGTACAGCAGCGCGAAGCACGCGGCCCACCACAGCAGCGGTGTGCCGATCGCCAGGACCTCGCGGGCGCACTTGCCGGTCGCCGAGCTCGTGCAGCCGTTCTGCTCCTCGTAGAAGTACGAGACGGGACGGCCCAGGACGATCCAGCTCCAGGGGTTCGACTGGTACGTGTGTCCCGAGGTCAGGTTCACGTGGAACTCGTAGACCTGGTACTCGTAGTGCCACAGGCTGCGCAGCCAGTCCGGCAGCCAGGTCCAGTTGCCGCCCGATCCGTCGGTCGTCGCCCAGTCCCGGTAGTAGCCGTGGCGCTCGGGGTCGTTCCTGATGATCCAGCCGGTCCAGGACGCGAGGTACGTCAGGATCGCGACCGGCACCGTCGAGACGAACGCCGGCAGCAGGTCGCGCTTGATCACCGCCTGGTACGGGCGGACCGCGCCGGCCGTCCGGCGGGCGCCGACATCCCACAACACCGTCATCAGGCCGAACGCGACCAGGATGTACAGCCCGTTCCACTTCGTGCCGAACGCCAGGCCCAGCGAGAGCCCGGCAGCGATCCGCCACGGCCGCCACCCCAGCCGCAGTGTCTCCGCGACCTCTGTGTCCGGGCGCAGCACGCCCTCGGCGTCGACCGGCAACGCCGCAGCCAGCCTGCGCCGCGCCCAGTCCCGGTCGATCAGCAGGCAGCCGAATGCCCCCAGCACGAAGAACATCAGCACCAGGTCCAGCAGCGCCGTGCGGCTCATCACGAAGTGCAGCCCGTCGACGGCGAGCAGCGCGCCCGCCAGACATCCCAGGAACGTCGAACGGAACAGTCGCCGCCCGATCCTGCACAGCATCAGCACCGACAGCGTGCCGAGCACCGCCACCATGAACCGCCAGCCGAACGGCGTGAACCCGAAGAGCTGCTCACCGAACCCGATGATCCATTTGCCGACCGGCGGATGCACCACATAACCGGGCTCCGTCGGCACCGGCACCAGCGACGGGTCGGCCAGGATCGACTTGTCGACGTCCTTCGGCCAGGACCCCTCGTACCCCTGCTTGATCAGGGCCCAGGAGTCCTTGGCGTAGTACGTCTCATCGAATATCACCGCCTTCGGGCTGCCCAGATGCCAGAACCGCAGCACCCCGGCGACCAGCGCCACCAGCAGTGGCCCGCCCCAGGCCGACCACCGCACCAGCCGGTCGGCCGTCGACGGGGACACCCCCAGCACAGCCCAGAGCTGCTGTCCCGGCCGGGTGTACGGCGGGACCAGCCGTTCACGCAGCCCGATTACGGACCGGGGCGCATGGCCGAAGCGGCGCAGCCGCTGCTGCCAGGACGGGAGCTCTTCACCGTGCTGGTTCCCGGCGTCTTGACCCTGCTGGGCTTCGGGCGCAGTACTCGTCACCGCGCCATCGTAGGGAACGCATCTGTGCGACTGCTGTCGCCCGTGCTGGGAGGATGGCTGATGTGACTGGAACGACTGGAACGCTGGTACTCGCAGGGACCCCCATCGGCGATGTGGCGGACGCACCGCCACGGCTTGCCGCCGAACTGGAGACGGCCGATGTCGTCGCCGCGGAGGACACCCGTCGGCTGCGCCGCCTGACGCAGGCGCTCGGCATCCACACCACGGGGCGTGTCGTCTCCTACTTCGAGGGCAACGAGTCGGCCCGTACGCCCGAACTCGTCGAGGCGCTGATGGGCGGCGCCCGGGTGCTGCTGGTCACGGACGCGGGGATGCCGTCGGTCTCCGACCCCGGCTACCGGCTCGTCGCCGCCGCCGTGGAGAAGGACATCAAGGTCACCGCGGTCCCCGGCCCGTCCGCCGTGCTCACCGCGCTCGCCCTGTCCGGGCTGCCCGTCGACCGGTTCTGCTTCGAGGGCTTCCTGCCGCGCAAGGCCGGCGAGCGGCTCGGCCGGCTCCGCGAGGTCGCCGACGAGCGCCGCACCATGGTCTTCTTCGAGGCCCCGCACCGACTCGACGACACCCTCGCCGCGATGGCCGAGGTGTTCGGCAGCGACCGCCGGGCCGCCGTGTGCCGGGAGCTGACCAAGACGTACGAGGAAGTGAAGCGCGGCCCGCTGGGCGAGCTCGCGGTCTGGGCGGCCGAAGGCGTACGCGGCGAGATCACCGTCGTCGTCGAGGGCGCCGCGGAATCGGCGGAGGAACTGGACGCCGCCGAGCTGGTGCGCAGGGTGCAGGTGCGCGAGGAGGCGGGGGAGCGGCGCAAGGAGGCGATCGCCGCCGTCGCCGCGGCCGCCGGGCTGCCCAAACGCGATGTTTTCGATGCGGTCGTCGCGGCAAAGAATGCGGCTCGGACCGGCCCAGCAGAAGGCAAAGGGCTATCGTGAAAAGCAAAGCGCGAGCCGCGCACCGGCCACTTTTGCCACGAGAAGGCCAAGACCGCTCCAACACTCGACAGGACCTGGTGCGCTCCCGCCGGTAAAGGCGTCCACTGAATCAGGGACGCATTCTCCGGAGTGCTTGTCCGGCGGACAAGAGGAGCAGGCATGAGCGAGATCGCAGCAACCACCGTGCATGAGGCGTATGCCTTCGCCTGTATGGGTTGCGGACATGGTTGGGAACAGGTCTACGACATCGAGCACCACACGGACGGCCGCGGCCAGCCCTTCGTCGTGTACCGCGTGCAGGGGCAGCTCGTTCCCTCACCGTTGAACCGGCTCACCTGCCTCAACTGCGACGGGCACAAGGTCCGCATCATGCGCGCCGGGCAGGTCTCCTCCATCGCGGAAACCCTGCGACGCCTGAACTTCGCGACCCCGACCGGCGCCACCGCCGGGCCCATACCGGCCTCGGAGAGCGTGTCGGAGCACTCCCCGCGCCAGTGGCGTTTCGTGCATGTGTTTCGCACGCGGCAGCGCCGTAAGTGAGGTCCGGGCCCGGTGACACCGGGCTCTCATAGGATCGCCCTATGAGCTCCAAGGACGCGCCGCCGCTGCCCGAACCCCTTCGGGTACCGGTCGCCGATTCGCACACCCATCTGGACATGCAGGACGCCACCGTCGAGGAGGGCCTGGCCCGGGCCGCGGCGGTGAACGTCACCACCGTGATCCAGGTGGGCTGCGACGTGAAGGGCTCGCGCTGGGCCGCCGAGACCGCCGCCGCGCACCCGAGTGTGTACGCGGCGGTGGCGCTCCACCCCAACGAGGCGCCGCGCATCGTGCACGGGGACCCGGACGGCTGGTCGCGGCAGGGTGGCCGCGAACCCGGCGGGAAGGCCGCGCTCGACGAGGCGCTCGCCGAGATCGACCGGCTGGCCGCCCTCGACCGGGTGCGCGGCGTCGGCGAGACCGGGCTCGATTACTTCCGTACCGGCCCCGAGGGCATGGCCGCCCAGGAGGAGTCCTTCCGGGCCCACATCGAGATCGCCAAACGGCACGGCAAGGCGCTCGTCATCCACGACCGCGAGGCGCACGCCGATGTGCTGCGCGTCCTCGCCGACGCGGGCGCCCCCGAGCGGACCGTGTTCCACTGCTACTCCGGTGACGCCGAGATGGCCCGGATCTGTGCGGACGCCGGGTACTTCATGTCGTTCGCGGGCAACGTGACGTTCAAGAACGCCCAGCCGCTGCGGGACGCGCTGTCCGTGGCGCCGATCGAACTGGTCCTGGTGGAGACGGACGCGCCGTTCCTCACCCCCGCCCCGTACCGCGGACGCCCCAACGCGCCGTATCTCATTCCCGTGACGCTCCGTGCCATGGCGGAGGTGAAGGGGGTCGACGAGGACACCCTGGCGTCGGCGATCAACGAGAACACGGCGCGCGCGTTCGACTACTGACGCCTCGCCCGTGACGGTGTGCAGTCGCGCCGTTTTGGAGAGTGACGGAAGGTCCACTATCGTCCCGGACGCCCCTCGGGCGACCGGACGGACGGATCTTCTGGAGCGTCGTGAGCAATCTGCAGGGCAGTCACCGCGCGGCAACGGGCAGGGGCGGTACGGCGGTGGAGACGCCGCCGAGCGTCCCCGCGCCGCTGTCGTTCCACGGGCCGGTCCATGAGTCGTTCCACGAGAAGGAGACGCTCGTCGCCCCGTGGCCGGTCCACGAACCGACCGTCGTCGATGCCCGGGCGCCGCTTCCCGCCCCTGCGGGCATCCGCACCGGCGGCCGGGCCGAGGCCCGGCGGGCCGCGCGGCGGCACAGGGCCCCCGTCCGCCCGGAGAACCTGCGCCGGCTCGTCCCGCAGGCCCTGGTCGTCGCCTTCCTGGCAGGCGGCACCACGGCCTTCCTCGCCGACGACAAGGCGGTGGAACTCACTGTCGACGGGGAGCCGCGCACCCTGCACACGTTCGCCGACGACATCGACGAGCTCCTCGACGAGCAGGGCGTCACCGTCGGCGCCCATGACGTCATCACCCCCGCGCGCGGCAGTGAGCTCGAGAACGGCGACGAGATCACCGTCCGGCACAGCCGCCCGGTGACCCTCACCCTCGACGGGGTCCGGCGCCGGGTGTGGACCACCGCCGGCACGGTCGACGGCGCCCTGCGTCAGCTCGGGGTGCGCGCCGAGGGGACGTACCTCTCCGCGACCCGCTCCTCTGCGATCGGCCGGACCGGGCTCGCCCTGGACGTCCGTACCGAACGCACCGTGACCTTCATGGCGGACGGCCGGGAACGCACCGTCCGCACCAATGCCGCGACCGTCCGCGAGGCCATCGACGAGGCGGGTATCACGCTGCGCGGCGAGGACACCACCTCCGTGGACCCGCAGAGCTTCCCGCGCGACGGCCAGACGGTCTCCGTGATGCGGATCACCGGCTCCCGCGAGGTGCGCGAGGACCTCATCCCGTACGCCGAGCAACGCTCCGAGGACCCCTCGCTCTTCGCCGGTACAGAAGTCGTCGAGCGCGAGGGCAGGCCGGGCGCCCGCCGGATCACGTACGCCGTGCGGACCGTCAACGGCGTCCGGCAGCGGCCCCGGGCGCTGGACGAGGAGACCGTCCGCACGCCGGTCGACCGGATCGTGAAGGTGGGCACCGGGCGGCGTCCGCAGTCGGTGGCGGACGTGGACGGGCTGAACTGGGCCGGGCTCGCGGCCTGCGAGTCCGGCGGCCGGACCGGGGCGGTCGACCCCAGCGGCACGTACGGCGGGCTGTACCAGTTCGACACGCACACCTGGCATGCCCTCGGTGGCAGAGGACGCCCGCAGGACGCCCCGGCGTCCGAGCAGACGTTCCGGGCGAAGAAGCTCTACGTGCAACGGGGGGCGAGCCCGTGGCCGCACTGCGGCCGTAGGCTTACCGGGTGAGCAGCACAGAGCCCGACGCCCTCCTGGGGCCCGCAGACATCCGCGACCTGGCCGCGAAGCTGGGCGTACGCCCCACGAAGCAGCGCGGTCAGAACTTCGTCATCGACGCCAATACGGTCCGCAGGATCGTACGGACCGCGGAGGTCCGCCCGGACGACGTGGTGGTGGAAGTCGGGCCGGGGCTGGGTTCGCTGACCCTGGCGCTGCTTGAGGCGGCGGACCGGGTCGTCGCCGTCGAGATCGACGACGTGCTCGCGGCGGCGCTGCCCGCCACGGTCGCGGCCCGGATGCCGGGCCGCGCCGACCGGTTCTCGCTCGTCCACTCCGACGCGATGCTGGTCACGGAGCTGCCGGGCCCGGCGCCCACCGCCCTTGTCGCCAACCTGCCGTACAACGTCGCCGTGCCGGTCCTGCTGACGATGCTGGAGCGGTTCCCGACCATCGAGCGGACCCTGGTGATGGTGCAGGCCGAGGTCGCCGACCGGCTGGCCGCCCGGCCGGGCAACAAGGTCTACGGCGTGCCCTCGGTGAAGGCCAACTGGTACGCGGACGTCAAGCGGGCCGGGTCCATCGGCCGCACCGTCTTCTGGCCGGCCCCGAATGTCGACTCCGGTCTGGTGTCGCTGGTCCGGCGCACCGAGCCGATCACGACGACCGCGAGCCGGGCCGAGGTCTTCGCCGTCGTCGACGCGGCGTTCGCCCAGCGCCGCAAGACGCTGCGGGCGGCCCTGGCCGGCTGGGCGGGTTCCGCGCCCGCCGCCGAGGCGGCCCTGGTCGCGGCCGGGATCTCACCGCAGGCCCGGGGCGAAGCACTGACGATCGAGGAGTTCGCGGCCATCGCCGAGCACAAGCCCGCCCCGAAGACCGATGAGGACCAGCCCTCCGGGAGCAGTGAGTGAGCGTCACCGTCCGCGTCCCCGCCAAGGTCAACGTCCAGCTCGCGGTAGGTGCCGCGCGCCCCGACGGCTTCCATGACCTGGCCAACGTCTTCCTCGCCGTCGGCCTGTACGACGAGGTCACCGTCACCCCCGCCGACGAGCTGACGGTCACCTGCTCGGGCCCGGACGCCGCCCAGGTCCCGCTGGACGCCTCCAACCTCGCCGCCCGCGCCGCGATCGCGCTCGCCGAACGCCACGGCATCGCGCCCCACGTGCACATCCACATCGCCAAGGACATCCCCGTCGCGGGCGGCATGGCGGGCGGCAGCGCCGACGGCGCGGCAGCGCTGCTCGCCTGCGACGCCCTCTGGTCCACCGGCGCCACCCGGGACGAGCTGCTCGCCATCTGCGCGGAACTCGGCAGCGACGTGCCGTTCTCGCTGGTCGGCGGCGCCGCCCTCGGGATCGGCCGCGGCGAACAACTGACCACGATCGACGTCGGCGGCACCTTCCACTGGGTCTTCGCGGTCGCCGACGGCGGGCTCTCCACCCCGGCCGTCTACGGCGAGTTCGACCGGCTCACCGCGGACACCGACGTCCCCGCACCGGCGGCCTCCCCGGCGCTCCTCGACGCTCTGCGCAGAGGCGACACCCACGCGCTCGCCGGTGCGCTCTCCAACGACCTGCAGCCCGCCGCGCTGTCCCTGCGGCCCTCGCTCGCCGACACCCTCGCCGCGGGCACTGCGGCGGGCGCCCTGGCCGCCCTGGTCTCGGGCTCCGGGCCGACTACCGCGTTCCTGGTGGCGGACGCCGAGTCGGCGCGGAAGGTCGCGGACGCGCTGCTGACGTCGGGGACCTGCCGGACCGCGCGCGTCGCGGTGTCCCCGGCGCCGGGTGCCACGGTGCTCTGACCGCGGGTACTCAGACGGGAACTGAGTACGGTCGCGCTGCCGCCCCCGGGGCGTCGGGCGCGACCGTACCCGTATGGGATCAAGTGTTCGTGAACTGGCCGGGGCCACCCCCGCCACCCGGGACCGCTACATCGATCTGCTGCGCGTCGCCTCGCTCGGGACGGTCGTCCTGGGGCACTGGCTGATGGCCGCCGTCACCACCGACGGTGTGGGCAACCTGCTCGCCGTCGTCCCCGGGCTCCAGGTGCTGACCTGGGCGCTCCAGATCATGCCGGTGTTCTTCTTCGTCGGCGGGTTCTCGCACGCCCTGTCCTACCGCTCCCTGCGCCGCAAGCAGCCGGAGGGGTCCACGGGCTCCGTCTACTCGGCCTTTCTCCGGGCCAGGCTGCAGCGGCTGCTGCGCCCCACCATGGTCTTCATCCTGGTCTGGGGGGCCGCCGCGCTGATCGTCCAGCTGCTCGGCGGGGGCGGCGGACTGACCGGGGTCACGCTGCGGCTGGTCGCCCAGCCGCTCTGGTTCATCGGGATCTACCTCGCGATGGTGGCGTTCACCCCGCCGCTGCTGACGCTGCACGACCGGTACGGCTGGGGCGCCTTCGCCGGGCTCGCCGGGGCTGCGGTCGCCGTCGACGTGCTGCGGTTCGCCGCCGGTGTCCCGTACATCGCGTTCCTCAACTTCGCGTTCGTCTGGCTGGCCGTGCACCAGCTCGGCTTCCTGCGCGCCGACGGCCGCATCACACGCCCCGCGCTCCTGGCCGGCATCGGCCTGGCCGCCGCCGTCGCCCTGGTCGCGCTCGGCCCGTATCCGTTCTCCATGGTCGGGATGCCCGGAGAGAAGATCAGCAACATGGCGCCGCCCACGCCGGCCCTTCTCTGCCACGGCCTCTGGCTGGTCGGCGCGGTCGAGCTGCTGCGCGGCCCCGGCGCCCGGCTGGTCGCCCGCCCGCGCGTGTGGCGCGGGGTCGTCGCCGCCAACGGGGTCGCGATGACGGCTTTCCTCTGGCACCTCACCGCGATGCTCGGGGTGTACGGGGCGATGCTCGCCCTCGACGTGCCCCTGCCCGAGCCGGCGAGCGGCGCCTGGTGGGCGCAGGTGCCGGCGCGGATCGCGGTGGCGGCGGTCGTCACCGCGGGGCTGGTCGCCGTCTTCCGTACCTTCGAGCGGCCGGTGTCCGCGGTGCCGGGGACGGGCTCGGGGCCGGTGTCCGCGCTCGGTGTGACGCTCTGCCTGTTCGGGGTGCTCGGGGTGTCGATGGTCGGGTTCGGCGGGTTGCTGGAGGGGCACACGGCGATGCTGATCGCGGTACGGGTCAGCGCCCCGGCCGCCGTCGCGATGGCGCTGGGCGGCTGGCTGCTGGTGGAGCGGGCGGGGCGGCGCCGGTCGGGCTGACCACGGGCACCGCGGAGACCCGTGTTCGTTCCGGCGGAGACCCGCGTTCGTCTCAGCCGAGCCGTACGCTCGTCTTCGCCAGCTCGTACGCCGGGAGCATCTCCTGGTGCTCCTGCGGGTCCAGCCCGCCGAGGTGCACCACGACCGGTCCGCTCGGGGTGGAGATGGCGAAGGCCCGCTGCTTCATGGGCTCGTCCAGCAGCTCGCTGCTGAAGGTGTAGCGGACCTCGGCCGCGGTCAGGGCACCTGCCTTCACCTCGGTGTACGTGGCTTCGGAGGCGTTCGGGTCGGCGGCCAGGAACGCCGTCAGGACCTGGCGCGGGGTGCCGTCGGTACGGTCCCCGGTCCACACCCGCAGGAAGCCGATGTTCCCGGCGGGCTTCGCGTCGATCTCGCAGACGAGCGTGAGCGGGCCCTGTTTGCCCAGTTCGCTCAGTTCGTCGTCATCGGCGACCCGGACGGCCGCCGGCTTCCAGGACGCCGCGAGGTCGAAGGTGACGGGCAGGGCACAGGCAGAACCGGAGCCCCCGATGCTGCCGCCCTTCACCGCACTCCTTGCCGCGGTTCTCGGCTTCGGCGCCGCCTCCTTGCCGTTACCGCCGTCGTCCGGGGCGGACGACGTGCAGCCGGTCACCGCCACCGACACCGCCGCCAGCACGGCCACGACCGTGCCGCGTACCGAATTGATCACCATGGAAGTCCCCTGTCCCCGCCCCTGATCGATCGCCGCACGCTAACCCACCCGCGTGGCGATTACCCTGGGAGGTCGATCGATCCCCCCAGTCAGGAGTGAAATGGCCGTCAATCTGGTCAATGTCGAGCAGGTCAGCAAGGTGTACGGCACCCGTGCCCTGCTCGACGGTGTGTCCCTCGGTGTGTCCGAGGGGGACCGGATCGGTGTTGTCGGCCGCAACGGCGACGGCAAGACGACCCTCATCCGGATGCTCGCCAAGCTGGAGGACGCGGACGCAGGCCGCGTCACCCACAACGGCGGCCTGCGCCTCGGTGTCCTCACCCAGCACGATTCGCTCGACCCGAAGGCGACCGTCCGCCACGAGGTCATCGGCGATCTCGCCGACCACGAGTGGGCGGGCAGCGCCAAGATCCGTGACGTACTGACGGGGCTCTTCGGCGGGCTCGACCTGCCCGGCTTCGAGCACGGCCTGGACACCGTCATCGCCCCGCTCTCCGGCGGCGAGCGGCGCCGGATCGCGCTCGCCAAGCTGCTCATCGCCGAACAGGACCTGATCGTCCTCGACGAGCCGACCAACCACCTCGACGTCGAGGGCATCTCCTGGCTGGCCCGGCATCTGCAGGGCCGACGCTCGGCGCTGGTCTGCGTCACTCACGACCGGTGGTTCCTCGACCAGGTCTGCACGCGCATGTGGGATGTCCAGCGAGGCACCGTCCACGAGTACGAGGGCGGCTACAGCGACTACGTCTTCGCCCGCGCCGAGCGCGAGCGGATCGCCGCGACCGAGGAGTCCAAGCGGCAGAACCTGATGCGCAAGGAGTTGGCCTGGCTGCGGCGCGGCGCTCCCGCCCGCACCTCCAAGCCGCGCTACCGCATCGAGGCGGCCAACGAGCTGATCGCCGATGTGCCGCCGCCGCGCGACACCAGCGAGCTGATGAAGTTCGCCAACGCCCGGCTCGGCAAGACGGTCTTCGACCTGGAGGACGTGACCGTCCAGGCCGGCCCCAAGACGCTGCTCACCCACCTCACCTGGCAGCTCGGTCCGGGCGACCGGATCGGTCTGGTCGGCGTCAACGGCGCGGGCAAGACCTCGCTGCTGCGGGCGCTGGCCGAGGCGGCACGTACCCAGGGCGACGCACAGCCCGCGGCCGGGAAGATCGTCGTCGGCAAGACCGTCAAGCTCGCGTACCTCTCCCAGGAGGTCGCCGAGCTCAACTCGAACCTGCGGGTACTGGAAGCCGTGCAGCAGGTACGTGACCGGGTCGACCTCGGCAAGGGCCGGGAGATGACCGCAGGTCAGCTCTGCGAGCAGTTCGGCTTCTCGAAGGAGAAGCAGTGGACCCCGGTCGCCGACCTGTCCGGCGGTGAGCGGCGCCGGCTGCAGATCCTGCGCCTGCTGATGGACGAGCCGAACGTCCTCTTCCTCGACGAGCCCACCAACGATCTCGACATCGAGACCCTGACCCAGCTGGAGGACCTCCTCGACGGCTGGCCCGGTTCGATGATCGTGATCTCCCACGACCGGTTCTTCATCGAGCGGACCACGGACCGGGTGATGGCGCTGCTCGGCGACGCCACGCTCCGGATGCTGCCGCGCGGCATCGACGAGTACATCGAGCGCAGGGAGCGGATGGCGGAGGCGTCCTCGCCCGCCCCGGCTGCCGCGGCGGTGAAGGAGTCCGGTGGGGCGGTGGCTCCGGCGGTGTCCGCACAGGCGGCGCGGGCGGCGAAGAAGGAACTGCAGAAGATCGAGCGGCAGCTCGACAAGATGTCGAGCAGGGAGACGACTCTGCACGCACAGATCGCCGATAACGCCACGGACTTCGAGAAGGTGGCGAAACTGGACGCGGAGCTGAGGGAACTGGTGGCGGAGCGCGACGAGTTGGAGATGCGCTGGCTGGAGCTTGCCGAGGGCGCCTGACAGCCGCTCAGCGGCCGGTGGTGCTGATGGTGTGTTCGATACGGGTGATACAAAGGATTCCCGTTCGACCGCACCAAGGGGGACGTCCCGATGACCTGGCCGCCCGGCCCGCACCAGCCGCAGCCGCAGCCGCCACAGGGTGAATTCGGGGCTCCGTTCGAGCCCGTGGAGCCGATGGGGCCCACCCAGCCGGTGCAGGGGTACGGTCAGCAGCCCCCGCCCCCGTCGCAGCCCCAGTCCCAGCCCGGTCCGTACGGATACGGGTACGGCCAACCGCAACAGCCGTACCCCGTCGGCCCGGCGACGGGTGGCCCGGGCGGCCCTGCCGGTCGTCACCCCTCGGGCCGCAGACGCACCGCCCTCGTCGCCGCCGTGGTCGCCGGGGTCCTGGTGGTCGGCGGTGGCGTCTGGTTCGCCGTGAGCGGTGGTGACGACGGCAGGAAGCCCGTGGCGCACGGCAGCGCCGACGCCGAGCAGTCCACCGCCTCGCAGCCAGTCTCTCTCCCTGCCGAGGCCGAGGTCGTCGACACGGCCGTACCGGTCGACGGGCTCAACGCCGCACGCAAGCCGGGCGAGGCCAAGGTCCTCTGGATGCGGGACAACGGTATCGACGTGCCGCGCAACGGCGCCGACGCGTACGGCCCCTGGCTGACCGGGGACATCGTCGCCAAGGGCATGTACCGCACCGTCTCCGGCTACTCCGTGGCCGACGGCACCCGGAAGTGGGCGCTGAAGCTGCCCGCCGACCTGTGCGCCGCACCGACCCTCCCCACCGCCGACGGCAAGATCGTCGTCGGTCTCAAGGAGAGCGCCTCGTCGGACTCGGTCTGCTCCGTCCTGCAGATGATCGACCTCAGGACAGGAACGGCGGGCTGGAAGAAGACCGTCGAACGCAAGGGCGTCCAGGACCTGTTGTCGGACGTGGCCATGAGCATCGGAGGGGATCTCGTCACCTTCGGACGCGCGAGTGCTTCCGTGGGCTACCGGGTCAGCGACGGAAAGGAAGTGTTCGGCAAGAGGCAGGGTGTCTGCCAGCCGTTCGCGTTCACCAGCGGTCCCCGGCTGATCGCCGCCACCAGCTGCCGCACCGACGCCGACGAGCAGGACAAGCAGCAGGTCGAGGAGATCGACCCGGCCACCGGCACACCGAAATGGACGTACCGGGTCAAGACCGGCTGGCGGGTCCAGCAGGTCTACTCGACGAGCCCTCCGGTGATTTCGCTGAAGAAGGGCGACGGCGAGGGCGGGGCGTGGGCCATCGTCACGCTGCGGGACAACGGCACGTACCGCTCCCAGATGATCGGCGGCAAGAACGAGAACTACGCCGCCACCTGCGACGCGGATCTCGTGGTGAGCGGCAGGAACCTCGACGGCTGCGCAGGGGTCGCGGCCGACGACGGCACGTTCTACCTGGCGACCAAGCCGGTGACCGTGGGCTCCGCTCTCACCAACAAGGTCGTCGCCTTCGACCTGAACACCGGCAAGGCCAAGTGGAGGGCCGCCGCCCCGGCCGGGCAGATCATGCAGCCGCTGCGGATGAACGGCCGGAACGTGATCGTCCGGGTGGAGGGCACCTACCGGAAGAGCGGAGCCGTCGCCAGCCTCGCACCGACGGGCGGCGCCCCGACGATGCTGCTGCGGCATCCGGTGTCGACGACCAAGGCCGAGAGCTCCTTCGATATGGCGAGGCTGGTGTATGCGGGCGGCCGCTCCATCCTGGTGAGCGCACGCGTCAGCGCGACCGACGACAAGGAGGAGAAGAAGGTGAAGACCGTCATGGTCTTCGGTCCCTGACGGTCCGCGAGGTCCGCAAAGACTCTGACGTTCCGTCATGAAACGTGAAGTTCTGATGGTTTATCCGGTTCGGGCGATAATCGGAGATGTGTGACGGTCCTTGACATGCCGGACTTCCGCTGTCCGAAGTCATGACAGTTTGCGAAGAGTTGGCACCCGCACATCGAGCGGCGCCCGATGCGGCGCACCGGCTGCGGTCGTGCGAGGCGCGCTCCGGCTGCGTAACGGCGGCATCACGAGGCGGTTCTCCCTTGGGAACAGGGGGTGGACCGACCCGGTGTTCGAACGCGCGCTGATGGTAAAAAGAAGCCCCGCTCGACTGTCGTAACGCCGCGGGAGCCATGCCCGATTCGCTCCTTTCCAAAGGGAATTCAGCCCTGCGGAATCGCGGGGGAGACCGGAACGGGCACCGGACCGCACGAAGGGGGACGTGCTGATGACCCAGCCGCCCAGCCAGCAACCGCCGCAGGGAGGCTTCGGCGCTCCGCAGGAGCCGCCGCAGGGGAGTCCTCAGCCGCCCGGTCAGCCGCCGCAGATGCCGGCCGCGCCGCCCACTGCCCAGCCCGGTTACGGCTACCCGCAGGCGCCGGGTCAGGAGCCCGGCTACGGCTACCCGCAGCAGCCCGGCCCTTACGGCCAGTCGGGCCCGTACGCCCGACAGTCGGGCCCGTACGGACAGCAGCCGGGTCCCTACGGTCAGCAGCCCGGACCGTACGGTCAGCCGCAGCAGCCCGGTTACGGCTACCCGCAGCAGCAGTACCCCGGCGCCCCGGTCCCGGGCGGCCCCGGCGGCGGCAGCGCCTTCAAGGGCAAGCCCGCGGTGATCATCGGTGCCGCGGTCGCGGCGCTGCTGGTCATCGGCGGTGGCGTGTTCCTCGCCACCAGCGGCGGTGACGACGACAAGAAGCCCGTCGCGCACGGGAGCGCCGACGACCAGAAGGCGAGCGCCTCGCCCTCCGTCAACGAGGGCGACGGCAACGGCGACGGCCGCGCAGGCGACGACGACCTCAACGCCGGTCGCAAGGCCGGCGAGGCGAAGGTCCTCTGGCTGCAGAAGAACGACGTCGACCTGCCGCGCAACGGCTCCGACGTGTACGGCCCCTGGGTCGTCGGCGACACCGTCGTCAAGGGCATGTACCGGGCGATCTCCGGCTACTCCGCGGCCGACGGCAAGCAGAAGTGGACGCTGAAGCTGCCCGCGGATCTGTGCTCCGCACCCGCCCAGACCACCACGGACGGCAAGATCGTCATCGGGGTCAAGAACGGTACGACCGACAAGGCCGACTGCGCGGACCTGCAGATGATCGACCTCAACACCGGCAAGGCCGGCTGGAAGAAGTCGATCAAGCAGAACGGCATCTGGGACATGATGTCGGACATCTCCCTCGCCATCAGCGGCGACACCGTGACCGTCGGACGCACCGGCAACTCCAACGCCTACCGCGTCAGTGACGGCAAGGATCTGTTCGGCAAGCAGTCGGGCAACTGCCAGCCGTACGCCTTCGCCGGCGGTACGAAGCTGATCGCCGCCTCCAGCTGCCGCACCGCCGACGTCGACAAGCCCCAGAACCAGATCCAGGAGCTCGACCCGGTCACCGGCAAGCCCAAGTGGACGTACCGTCCCGCCGTGGGCTGGGAGGTCGACCGGGTCTACTCGGTGAGCCCGCTCGTCGTCTCGCTGACCCAGAGCGAGAAGAAGAAGTGGAGCATCCTCGCCATCAAGGAGAACGGCACGCTCCGTTCCCAGCTGGTCGGCGACAAGGGCGACAAGTTCGCGCCGGACTGCGGCAGCGCGTTCGCCATCTTCGGCAAGTCGCTGCAAGGCTGTGTCGGTGTCGCCGCCGACGCCAACACCTTCTACATGGCGACCACGGCCGACTCCAGCGGCACCGCCCGCACGAACAAGGTCGTGGCGTTCGACCTGAACACCGGCAAGCCCAAGTGGAAGGCGGCGGCTCCGGCCGAGCGGACCATGACGCCGCTGCGGATGGAGGGCGGCAATGTGCTGCTCTACCTGGAGGCCTCTTACAACAAGGGCGGCGGGATCGCCACCCTGGCGCCGACCGGTGGTACCCCGCAGGTGCTGCTGCAGCACCCGGCGTCGACGTCCCAGATCGAGAGCTCGTTCTACAACCCGAAGATTGTCTACGCGGGCGGCCGTTCCTTCATCGCGAGCGGGCGGGTCAGCGCGACCAACGACAAGGAAGAGCTGGAGACGAAGACCATGATGGCCTTCGGCAAGTGACGGCTCACGCAGGCACCCGACGGACCATGACCGACCACGCCAGGTCCCGACCGACCGGCTCCCTTTCCCCCGAGGTACGTACGCCATGACACAGCCGCCCCAGCCGCCCAACGAGCCGCCCCAGGGTGGGTTCGGCGCCCCCCAGGACTCGCCGCCCGAAGGGTTCGGGGCACCGACCCCGCCGCCCGCCGACCCGTTCGGCAAGCAGCCGGCTCCGCAACCCCCGTCGCCGCCTGCCGGTGGGTTCGGTGCTCCGCAGACGCCGCCTGCCGGTGGGTTCGGTGCTCCGCAGACGCCCCCTGCCGGTGGGTTCGGCGCTCCGCAGACGCCGCCTGCCGGTGGGTTCGGTGCTCCGCAGACGCCCCCTGCCGGTGGTTTCGGCGCCCCGCAGACGCCGCCCGCAGGTCCGCCGCAGCAACAGCCCGGCTACGGCTACCCGCAGCAGCCCGGCTACGGCTACCCGCAGACACCCCCGGGCGGGGGGTACGGCATGCCGCCCGGTCAGCCGCCGCAGCAGGGATACGGCTACCCGACCGCTCCGATGCAGCCGCAGTATCTGCCGCCGCAGCAGGGCGGGAACGGCGGCAAGAAGTTCGGCACCCAGACGCAGATCGTCGTCGCCGCAGTGGTCGCCGTGGCGCTGATCGTCGGTGGTGGCGTCTGGTTCGCCTCCAGCGGGGGCGACGGCGGCAAGAAGGAGGAGGCGTCCAACTCCACCGGCACCACCGGTGAGGGCAAGGGCGGCTCCGACAGCGGTCTCGGCGGCGGCAAGGAGAAGGCCCCGGCGAACACCAGGGCCACGGTTGCCTTCCAGCTCCCGGAACCGAAGGTCACCGACGTCACGGCGGTCAACGGTTCCTGGCTGACCGACAAGGCCTTCGTGAAGACCGGCGTGAACGAGATCGTCGCGTACGACAAGGTCAAGGGCACCAAGCTCTGGTCCATTGCGCTGGACGGCCAGCTCTGCGCCGCCTCCCGGCACATGTCCAAGGACTTCAAGACCGCCATCGCCTTCGAGGCGGGCAAGGCCACGAAGGCGAACAAGTACCCGCCGTGCACCCAGGTCGGCGCGCTCGACCTGACCACCGGCAAGCTCATATGGAGCAAGTCGGTCACCGCCGCCAGCGGCGGTGACGATGCGATCCGGTTCGACGAGATCACGCTCAGCGGCACCACGGTCGCCGCGGGCGGCACCGAGGGCGGCGCCGCATTCGACCTGGCGACCGGTGCCGAACGCTGGAAGCCGAAGGTCAGCCCCGACGGCTGCTACGACAAGGGGTACGGCGGCGGCGAGGCGCTCGCCGTGGTCCGCAAGTGCGGTACGTACGACGACCCGCAGCTCGTCATCCAGGCGCTGAACCCGACCACCGGAGCCCCGCTCTCCTCGTACAAGATGCCGCCCGGCGTCGAGTACGCGAGCATCGTCTCCACCAAGCCGCTGGTCGTCGCCGCCGACGTCGGCGACACCGCCGGTGACGGCAGCGGGATCTCGGACTTCTTCTCGATCGACGCGTCGACCGGCAAGCTGCTCACCAAGATCGCAGCGGACGGCGAGAAGTACGCCGCCCGCTGCGGCTCCACCGAGGTCGAGACCTGCCAGCAGCTCGCGGTCGGCAACAACCGCATCTATCTGCCGACCGAGGAGCACGAGGGGAGCACGGGCGAATACGGCGACACCAACGAGATCGTCTCGTTCGACCTCACCACCGGCAAGCCCACCAGCGACAAGGCCGACGCGGGTGACCGGTACACGATGTTCCCGATCCGTATGGACGGGTCCAACATCATCGCGTACAAGGAGCCCCCGTACGACAAGGGCGGCCAGATCGTCTCCATCGACGGCTCCACCTTCAAGCAGACCGTGCTGCTGGAGAACCCGGCCGACGAGGCCGTCCGGAACGCGGAGACCAGCTTCTCCGCGGACTACGCCGAGTTCCTCTACTCGGGCGGCCGGCTGTTCATCTCCGAGACGATGGTGAGCAAGCGGGGCGACAGCTCGCTCGACGCCGATCGGCACCTCGCGGTCTCGTTCGGCGCCGGCTGACACCTTCACGGGAAGTACCACGCACCACAGCCCTGCCGGTCGATCGTCCGACCGGCAGGGCTGTTCTTTCGCCGCCCGATTCCTGCACCCTTCTGCCCGCTTGTCATCGGCCAAGTGCCCCTGAATGGCACATGATTCGGCATTCCGGGGGTCTTCTGCCTGGTACGGGGCACACGACGTCGAACAAGCGTGTAGCTTGCCGGGTCAAGAGGGCCGGGGGGCCTGGGTCCTGATAGGGGGGTTCTCGATGGGCGTGCGGCTCATGGTGGTCGATGACCACCGACTGCTCGCCGAGGCGCTCGCCTCGGCGCTGAAATTGCGGGGACACCGGGTGCTGGCGGCGGCCGCGCCGACCGCCGGCGCGGCGGACATCGTGGTGAGCCGCGCCCCGGAGGTGTGCTTGTTCGGTACCGCGACGCCCGCCGATCCGGGCACGTTCGACCCGATCGCCCGGATCAAACGGGAGCGACCGCAAGTGGCGGTCGTGGTGCTCGGACCGGTGCCCAGCCCGCGCGGGATCGCGGCCGCTTTCGCCGCAGGCGCCGCCGGATACGTCAGGCACGACGAGCGGATAGAGGGCGTCGAGCGGGCGATGGTCAAGGCGCGCGCCGGGGAGACGGCGGTCGCGCCGCAACTGCTCCAGGGCGCTTTCGCCGAGCTGCTCAACCCGGCCGCCCAGCCGGACGACGAAGGACAGCGGCTCCTGCAGATGCTCACCCCGCGCGAGATCGAGGTCCTGGTACGGGTCGCGGAGGGCGAGGACACCCGGCTGATCGCGGACGGGATGCGGATCGCGCCGAGCACCGCCCGTACACATGTGCAGCGGGTCCTGATGAAGCTGGGCGTCGGCTCCCGGCTGGAGGCCGCGGCGCTGGCGGCCCGCACCGGGCTGCTGGAACGGGCGGCGGTGGACACCGGGCAGAAGGGGCCGGACGCCGTGTGACGTCCGGCCCCGGTGGGGCAGTGTGCCGACTACTCAGGCATCGGTGCCGGTGCCGGTGTCGGAGCCGCCCGGAGCCTCGGCCGGGCGCAGCTTCAGCCACACCAGGAAGAACAGCCCGAGGACCAGCATGGCCAGCCCTGTCCAGAGGTTGATGTGGACGCCCTCGGCCTTCTTCAGGTCGGCGTCGGACGGGTTGATCCCGGCGATCGTGACGATCACCCCGTAGACCACGAAGAGGCCGCCGATGATCCGCCGGATGTCGAAGAGGCGGGCCGCGGTGGCGGACTTGCGCTCCAGTTCGGAGACTTCCTTGTGCAGGTCGGACATGGTGATGCCTCCGATCAGACCGAGTAGGGCAGGTAGCAGAGGGCGGCGAGGACGATCGCGCCCCAGCCGAGCAGGGCCGGCTTGCGGTACCAGGCGTCGTCGCCCTCGTCCGGTGCCTCCACCGCATCCGGGGACTCGGTTCCGTACACCAGACCGGCGAGTTCGGCCTCGGGCTTCGGAGCCGTGAAGAGCGTGACGACGACCATGACGACCGCACCGGCGACGAAGCCGACGATCGCGGAGACGAAGTTGGCGCCCTGGTCGGTCGGGATGTCTATGACACCCTGCTTGTAGATCCAGAAGTAGTTGATCATCGCGGCGGTGGTGCCCGCGACCAGCCCCCAGACCCCGGACTTCATCGAGGCCCGCTTCCAGAACATGCCGATGATGAAGACCACGAACATCGGGACGTTGAAGAACGAGAACAGCGTCTGGAGGTAGCTCATGATGTTCGAGAAGCTGGCGGCGATGAAGGCCGTGCCGATGGAGGCCAGCACCCCCACCGCCGTGATGAGCCGGCCGAAGCGCAGGTAGTACGCGTCGCTCCGGCCCTGCTTCACGTACCGCGCCCAGATGTCCGTCGTGAAGACCGTGTTGAACGACGACACATTGGCCGCCATACCGGCCATGAACGCGGCCAGCAGACCCGTCACCGCGATGCCGAGCACACCGTTGGGCAGCAGTTCCTGCATCAGCAGCGGTATGGCGTCGTTGTAGGTCAGGTCCGAGCCGGGGGTGCCGATCTTCGGTACGAGCACGGCGGCGACCAGGCCCGGGATCATCACGATGAAGACGATGAAGATCTTCGGGAACGCGGCGATCAGCGGCGTGCGCCGGGCGGCCGACAGATTCTTCGCGGACAGGGCGCGCTGCACCTCGGCGAAGTTGGTCGTCCAGTAGCCGAAGGAGAGCACGAAGCCGAGGCCGAGGATGATCGTCAGCCAGTTGGCGCCGAGCGGGTTGGCGTCACCGATGCCCGTACCGCCCCAGGCGGACAGGAAGTCGGAGCCGTGGCTCTTCTCCAGCGAGCCGGTCAGTCCGTCCCAGCCGCCGACGCGCTTGAGGCCCAGCAGGGTGAGCGGGATCAGCGCGGCGAGGATGACGAAGAACTGCAGCACCTCGTTGTAGATCGCCGAGGAGAGTCCGCCGATGGTGATGTAGACGAGGACGAAGAGGCCCGCGACGACGATCGCGACCCACTGGGGCCAGCCGAGGAGTGCCTCCACGACGATCGACAGGGCGTACAGGTTGACGCCCGCAATCAGGATCGCGGCGAAGGCGAAGAGTATGGAGCTCAGCAGGTGCGCGGACTTGTCGAAGCGCTGGAGCAGGAACTCCGGTACGGAACGGACCTTCGACCGGTAGTAGAAGGGCATCATCACCAGGCCGAGGAAGACCATGGCGGGGATGGCGCCGATCCAGTACCAGTGGACGACCGCGACACCGTACTGCGCGCCGGTGGCCGCCATGCCGAGGATCTCGGTGGCACCGAGATTGGCCGCGACGAACGCGAGACCGGTCACCCAGGCAGGCAGTGACCGACCGGAGAGAAAGAAGTCGAGGCTGGTCTTCACGCTGGCCCTGGCGGCGAAGCCGATGCCGAGAACCACGACGAAGTAGATCGCCAGAATCGTGTAGTCGAGCCCGTTCGTGGGGAGCCGGAGCCCTTCGGCCAGATATTGCATGTGGGGGTACTCGCTTCGTTGCGCGAACTGAACTCGAAGGAACCTACGCTCTTGTGTTCAAAAAATGAACAGTTTTCCTGGGGTTCTTTGTTTGATTGTGATCGAATGGGCAGAAACGTCCAGGCCCAACGGGCGTGACCTCACAAGAGATGCAGGTCACACGCGGTGCCACGGCACCATTGACGTGTGTGTTGGCTTGTGGTTTGTTGTGTTCGGTTATGTTTGGAGGAACCTGGTGAAGAAGACGGTTACGACGCTCGCCGACGGCCGGGAGCTGCTCTACTACGACAGCCGTGACGACGTGGTCCGGGACGCCGTCGACCGGCGGCCGCTCGACGCCGTCTCGACCTCTTCGGAAGTCCGTCGCGACCCCCTTCTCGGGGACAGCGTCGCCATCGCCTCGCACCGCCAGGGCCGTACGTACCACCCGCCGGCCGACGAGTGCCCGCTCTGTCCGTCCCGGGACGGCCGGCTCAGCGAGATCCCCGACGACAGTTACGACGTGGCCGTCTTCGAGAACCGCTTTCCCTCACTCGCCGGGGACTCCGGTCGCTGCGAGGTCGTCTGCTTCACCTCCGACCATGAGGCGTCCTTCGCCGACCTCACCGAGGACCAGGCCGGCCTGGTCCTGGAGGCATGGACCGACCGCACGGCCGAACTCGCCGAGCTTCCGCAGGTCAAGCAGGTCTTCTGCTTCGAGAACCGGGGCGCCGAGATCGGTGTGACGCTCGGCCATCCGCACGGGCAGATCTACGCGTACCCGTTCGTCACCCCGCGCACCGAGCTGATGCTCCGCTCGATGGAGGCGCACCGCGAGCGGACCGGCCGCAACCTCTTCGACGACGTCGTGGCCCGCGAGCTGGCCGACGGCGAGCGGATCGTGCTGACCGGCGAGCACTGGGTGGCGTTCGTGCCGTACGCGGCGCACTGGCCGTACGAGATCCACCTCCACCCGCGTCGGCGCGTCCCCGACCTGCGGGAACTCGACGACGCCGCGCGCACAGAGTTCGCACAGATCTATCTGGAACTCTTGAGGCGATTCGACCGGATCTTCGGCCCCGGTGAGCCGCCGACGCCGTACATCTCGGCCTGGCACCAGGCGCCGTTCGGGGAGCCCGGACGTGAGGAGTTCGGGCTCCACCTCGAGCTTTTCACCATCCGACGCACCTCCGGCAAGCTGAAGTTCCTCGCGGGTTCCGAATCCGGCATGAGCGTGTTCATCAACGATGTGCCGCCGGAGGCCGCGGCCCAGCGACTGCGAGAGGTAGCGAGCGCGTGAGCAAGCCCCAGAAGAAGTACCTGGTCACGGGTGGCGCGGGATATGTCGGCAGCGTGGTTGCCGCGCATCTTCTGGAGGCCGGTCACGCGGTGACCGTCCTCGACGACCTGTCGACCGGGTTCCGGGAGGGTGTCCCGGCCGGGGCCGAGTTCATCGAGGGCCGCATCCAGGACGCGGCCCGCTGGCTGGACTCCTCCTACGACGGGGTGCTGCACTTCGCCGCGTACTCCCAGGTCGGCGAGTCCGTCACCGACCCGGAGAAGTACTGGGTGAACAACGTCGGCGGATCCACCGCGCTGCTCGCCGCCATGCGCGACGCCGGGGTCCGCACCCTGGTCTTCTCCTCCACCGCCGCGACCTACGGCGAACCGGTCTCCAGCCCCATCACGGAGTCCGACCCGACCGCCCCCACCAACCCGTACGGCGCCACCAAGCTGGCCGTCGACCACATGATCACCGGCGAGGCGGCCGCGCACGGACTGGCCGCGGTCTCGCTGCGATACTTCAACGTGGCGGGTGCGTACGGCAGTTGCGGCGAACGCCACAGCCCGGAGTCGCACCTCATCCCGCTCGTGCTCCAGGTCGCGCTCGGGCAGCGCGAGTCGATCTCCGTGTACGGCGACGACTACCCGACCCCCGACGGGACCTGCGTACGCGACTACATCCACGTCGCCGATCTTGCCGAGGCCCACCTCCTCGCCCTGGACGCGGCAACCGCGGGTGAGCACCTGATCTGCAACCTCGGCAACGGCAACGGCTTCTCGGTGCGCGAGGTCATCGAGACCGTCCGCAAGGTCACCGGTCACCCGGTTCCCGAGACCGCGGCCCCGCGCCGCGCCGGTGACCCCGCGGTGCTGGTCGCCTCCGCCGCCACCGCCAGGGAGCGGCTCGGCTGGCAGCCGTCCCGCGCCGACCTGGCCGGAATCGTCTCCGACGCCTGGACGTTCGCCCGCCGAGAGGAGCCCACCACCCCATGACCGACAACGCTGAGCTGGTCACCGCTTTCACCGAGCTGTACGGCACCGCCCCCGAAGGAGTCTGGGCGGCCCCCGGCCGGGTCAACCTGATCGGCGAGTACACCGACTTCAACGACGGTTTCGTGATGCCGCTCGCCCTGCCGCACACCGCGCGCGCGGCCGTCGGTCGCCGCACCGACGGCGAGCTGCGGCTGCACTCCACCGACGTGCCGGGCGGTGTCGTCCAGCTGCGGGTCGACGAACTGGCGCCGCACGAGGGCCACGGCTGGGCGGCGTACCCGGCCGGTGTCGTCTGGGCCCTGCGCGAGGCGGGCCACCGGATCACCGGCGCGGACATCCAGCTGACCTCGACCGTCCCGACCGGCGCCGGGCTCTCCTCGTCGGCCGCCCTCGAAGTGGTCACCGCACTCGCGCTGAACGACCTCTTCGGACTCGGCCTGTCCGCAGCCGAGCTGGCGGTGCTGGCGCAGCGCGCCGAGAACGCGTTCGTCGGTGTGCCGTGCGGGGTCATGGACCAGATGGCGTCGGCGTGCTGCGTCGAGGGTCACGCCCTGCATCTGGACACCCGCGACCTCACGCAGCGCCAGGTCCCGTTCGACCTGGCCGCGCACGGCCTCCAGCTGCTGGTGGTCGACACCCGGGTCAAGCACGCGCTGGGCGACGGTGCGTACGCGGAGCGGCGGGCCGGCTGCGAGGCGGGCGCCCGGGCGCTGGGCATGGGGACGCTGCGCGATCTTCCGTACGAGGGTCTGGACGCCGCGCTCGACACGCTCGCCGAGTCCGGCGCGGACGAGTCGGTCGTGCGGTACGTACGTCATGTGGTCAGCGACAACGCGCGGGTGGAGCAGGTCATCGCACTGCTCGACGCGGGCGAGGTGCGGGCCGCGGGACCGGTCCTCACCGCGGGTCATGTCTCGCTCCGCGACGATCTGCGGGTCTCCTGCCCGGAACTGGACCTGGTGGTCTCGACGGCGAACGCGTCCGGGGCGCTCGGTGCGCGGATGACCGGCGGCGGGTTCGGTGGTTCGGCGATCGTGCTGGTGGACGAGGCGGACGCAGACGCGGTCACCAAGTCGGTGCTGGAGGCGTTCACCTCGCACGGGTATGCGACGCCCGGCGTCTTCCCGGCGGTCCCGTCGGCAGGGGCCCGTCGCATCGGGTGAAGGTCTTCGTCAGGATGAACTCGGTGACTCCGGGCGGGTAGTTGTCGACCTGCCCGATCACCTCGTAGCCCCGCTTCCGGTAGAAGTCCGGAGCCTGGAAACCCCAGGTCTCCAGCCGGGAGCGGGCGCAGCCGCGGTCCGCCACGGCCACTCGTTCCGCCTCGGCGAGCAGTTGCGAGCCGAGGCCGGAACCGCGGTGGAGCGGGTCGACCCAGAGCAGATCCACATGGAGCCAGTAGGCCCAGGTGCGCCCGGCCAGTCCACCCGCCAGCTCACCGTCGCCGTCCATCGCCCAGACCTCCAGCGGGAGTTCGCGCTCGGCGGGCGTGGTGAGGAGTGCGCGGAGCTCCGGGGAACATTCCGTATTGCTGTGATGCAGCCGCTCACCCAGCAGAAGGCGACGCTCTTTGTCTACTTCTGTCTCAAGACGAAACATGAACCACACCTTAAACACAGAGGTCCATCAGTTCTGTGAATTGCCTTCCGCTCCGGGCTCCCGGCCGTACGCTGATGCACAGCATCGGTGGGGGCCGGTGCTGATTCAGGGGTACGAGACAGTCGGGCACGATGCCCGGGGCGGGGTGGCAGTCGGCACACGGCGGCGGCCGTAGAACTGCGGTTCACCCTCATCGCTCCGGGCGTCGTGCCCGCACTGGTCCGTCCCGTTCGGGGGGTCCTGGGGTGGCCCCGGAGCAGATGGTGTGTGGGGGTACCTGTGGTTCGTATCCGGGTTCTCGTGGTGGATGACCACCGCATTTTCGCCGAGTCGCTCGCGGCGGCACTCGCGGCGGAACCGGACGTCGAGGTGGCGGCGGCGGGCAGCGGCCCGGCCGCGCTTCGGTGTCTGGAGCGCGCGGCCGCCGAAGGCCGTAGGTACGACGTGATGCTCGTCGATGCCGAACTGGGCATCCTGCCGGCGGTCACGGGGCGTACCGTTCCCGGCCCGGTGCCGGTCCCCGCCCCGAGAAGTGGGGAACACGCCCCGGTCGACGGGATCTCGCTGGTCGCCGGGGTCCGTTCGGGCCAGCCGTCGGTCCGTACGGTGGTGCTCGCCGAGAAGGACGACCCGCGCCGGGCCGCGCTGGCGCTGCAGGCCGGGGCCTCCGGCTGGGTCGCCAAGGACTGCTCGCTGCAGCGGCTGCTCACGGTCATCCGGGGGGTGCTCCGCGACGAGACGCATCTGCCTCCGGCGCTGCTCACCGGTGTCCTGCGCGAGCTGACGGCAGCCCGCAAGCACCGCACCGAGAGCGAGCAGCTGGTCGAGTCGCTGACCCCGCGCGAGCGCGAGGTGCTGCGCTGCATGGTGGCGGGGCTGGGGCGCAAGGCGGTGGCGGAGCGGCTGTACCTCTCCCCGCACACGGTGCGTACGCATATGCAGAACGTGCTGGGGAAGCTGGGTGTGCACTCGACGCTGGCCGCGGTGGCGCTGGCCCGACGCGCCGGTGTCGGACCGGCCGACCTATCCGGGGATATTGTCGAACGGGGCGGTCAACTGGCGTAGCAGCCCGGCCAGTTCGCCGCGCTGGTGGCGGGAGAGCTCGCCGAGGATGGCGCGCTCCTGGGCGAGCAGTCCGGCCAGCGACTGGTCGGCCTTGTCGCGCCCCTCCGCGGTGAGCCGGACCAGCACGCCGCGCCGGTCGCTGGGGTCGGGGAGCCGTTCGACGAGGTTCTTCTTGGTCAGCCGGTCGATGCGGTTGGTCATCGTGCCCGAGGTGACCAGCGTCTGGGTGAGCAGCTGACCGGGGGAGAGCTGGTACGGGGCCCCGGCGCGGCGCAGCGACGTCAGTACGTCGAACTCCCACGGCTCGAGATCGTGCTCGGAGAAGGCGATCCGGCGCGCCCGGTCGAGGTGACGGGCAAGGCGTGAGACGCGGCTGAGCACCTCAAGTGGTTCCACGTCGAGGTCGGGGCGCTCGCGACGCCATGCAGCGACCAGTCGGTCAACCTCGTCCTCCATGTGGATCAGTGTAAAGGGTCTGTCGACATGAAGTCTCTTGAATTCGAGTGTCTTGACATCAAGATACTTCTATGGGGATCCTGGCTGCCATGACGACACCGACCTGGGATCCGCAGCAGTACCTGCGCCACGCGGACCATCGCACCCGCCCGTTCCAGGATCTCCTGTCCCGCATCCCGGAGCCCCCGGCCGCCCCCACGCCCCGCATTGCGGACCTGGGCTGCGGCGCGGGCAACGTCACGGCACTCCTCGCGGCGCGCTGGCCGAGGGCCCGGATCACCGGGTACGACAACTCCCCCCAGATGCTGGAGCGGGCCCGTGCCCACGCCACACCCCTTCTGGACTTCGCCGAGGCCGACGCGACGACCTGGACGCCGGCGGAACCGTACGACCTGATCGTCTCCAATGCCCTGCTCCAATGGGTTCCCGACCACGTCGGCCGCTTCCCCGACTGGCTGGACGGCATCACCCCGGGCGGCACGTTCGCCTTCCAGGTCCCCGGCAACTTCGACCAGCCCACCCACACCCTGATGCGCGAACTGGCGGAGTCCCCGCGCTGGCGTTCCCGCCTGACCGGCGTCCTGCGCCACGCCGACGCGGTCCTCAGCCCCGCCGCCTATCTGGACGCCCTGACGGCCCCCGGCGTCACGGCGGACGTCTGGGAGACCACGTACCTCCACCTCCTCCAGGGCGAGGACGCCGCCCTCGACTGGGTGAAGGGCACGGGCATGCGCCCCGTCCTGGCGGCGCTCGCCGACGACCCGGAGGCGCACGAGGCCTTCCTCACCGAATACCGGGACCTGCTGCGCACCGCGTACCCGAAGGGTCCGCACGGCACGGTCTTCCCGTTCCGCCGCATCTTCGCCGTGGCCCACAAGGAGAAGTGATGATCGCCGCAGTGGACCACGTCCAACTGGCGGCCCCGGCAGGCTCGGAGCCCGCCCTGCGCACGTACTACGTGGACGTCCTGGGAATGACCGAACTCCCCAAGCCCCCGGTCCTGGCGGCCCGCGGCGGCTGCTGGTTCCAGGCGGGACCGGTCCAGCTGCACCTGGGCATCGAGGCCGACTTCCGTCCGGCGAAGAAGGCCCACCCGGGGCTGCGCGTCACGGACATCGAGACGTTCGCGGAACGGCTGGAGGCACACGGCGCGCAGGTGCACTGGGACGTCGGCCTGCCGGGGCACCGGCGCTTCTACTCCTACGACCCGGCGGGAAACCGGCTGGAGTTCCTGGAGCCGGTGGACAGGTGAGCCGGGGAGCCGGTCGAGCGCGCGCGGGGTCCGATCCCGATCGCTACGGCGGCACGGCGGGTTATGCGGCGCTCAGGGCCCCGGTCACCTGCTCCAGATCCACCGGCATGACTGCGATCAGGACAGTCCCGTCCGACGACGCGCACTCCACGATCCGGGAACCCGGATTGATGACCAGACCCTCACGTGTCGACACGGCGCGCACCGCGGTCCGGTGCAGATCGTCGGGGAGGACGACCGCCGACCTGCCGTAGGCGGGGCGCCAGGTCAGGGGCTTCGCGTGGGTCAGCAGCCGCCCGGGGCGCCAGCGGTTGCCGTGGGAGGCCCTCTTGATCATGCACGGGATCCCGGTCGGTGCTCCGTCTGCTGCCCGCGCCGACCGCTGCCGGTGTCTGCGGCGGATCAGCATACCGACGAGAGAACCGACGACGCCGAGCACCACACAATCGATCACGAATTCGATCACACCTGTATTGAAACAGGTGGGGGACGCCGAGGGGATGCGCGCGGGCCGCCCCGGCCCGCCGCCCGCCCGTCCGGCACCGCCGCCCGGCGTGCGGCGCCGGACGGGCGGGTCAGCTCTTCCGGTGGCCTATCAGGCGCGGCTTCGACTCCAGGTTCTCCAGGCCGTGCCAGGCCAGGTTCACCAGATGCGCCGCCACCTCCGCCTTCTTCGGCTTGCGGACGTTCAGCCACCACTGGCCCGTCAGCGCCACCATGCCGACCAGCGCCTGTGCGTACAGCGGGGCGAGCTTCGGGTCGAAGCCGCGGGCCTTGAACTCCAGCCCCAGGATGTCCTCGACCTGTGTGGCGATGTCGCTGATCAGGGATGCGAACGTGCCCGTCGACTGGGCGACCGGGGAGTCGCGGACCAGGATGCGGAAGCCGTCCGTGTACGTCTCGATGTAGTCGAGCAGCGCGAACGCGGCCTGTTCCAGGAGTTCGCGCGGGTGGCCGGCGGTCAGGGCGCTGGTGACCATGTCGAGGAGCTGGCGCATCTCGCGGTCGACCACGACGGCGTACAGGCCCTCCTTGCCGCCGAAGTGTTCGTAGACGACCGGCTTGGAGACGCCGGCGCGGGCCGCGATCTCCTCCACCGAGGTGCCTTCGAAGCCCTTGTCGGCGAAGAGGGTGCGCCCGATGTCCAACAGCTGTTCGCGGCGTTCCTTGCCGGTCATCCTCACCCGGCGGGTACGCCGGGTGGAGGAGGGACGGTTCTTCTCGCTGCTCGTGCTGCCGTCGGTCGCCACGTGGTCAATCATGCCGCGTCGGCGTGCGCGGACTCGCGCCGGGAGTCGATCCGGCGGGACTCGATCCGGGCGGAGTCCGGCCAGCGCACGTCGTACGCCCAGCCGAGCCTCTCGAACCAGCGGATCAGCCGGGCACTGGAGTCGACCTGGCCCCTCATCACCCCGTGCCGGGCGCTGGTCGGATCCGCATGGTGCAGGTTGTGCCACGACTCGCCGCAGGAGAGGACCGCCAGCCACCACACATTGCCGGACCGGTCACGGGACTTGAAGGGGCGCTTGCCGACCGCGTGGCAGATGGAGTTGATCGACCAGGTGACGTGGTGCAGAAGCGCCACCCGTACGAGAGAGCCCCAGAAGAACGCCGTCGCCGCTCCCCACCACGACATCGTCACCAGACCGCCGACCAGCGGCGGGATCGCCAGCGACGCGATCGTGAAGGTGAGGAAGTGGCGGGAGATCCCGCGGATCGCCGGGTCCTTGATCAGGTCCGGGGCGTACTTCTGCTGCGGGGTCTGCTCCTCGTCGAACATCCAGCCGATGTGCGCCCACCACAGCCCCTTCATCAAGGCAGGGAGCGTCTCGCCGAACCGCCACGGCGAGTGCGGGTCGCCCTCGGCGTCGGAGAAGCGGTGGTGCTTGCGGTGGTCGGCCACCCAGCGCACCAGCGGGCCTTCCACGGCCAGGGATCCGGCAACGGCCAGGGCGATGCGGAGCGGGCGCTTCGCCTTGAAGGAGCCATGGGTGAAGTAGCGGTGGAAGCCGATCGTGATGCCGTGGCAGCCGATGAAGTACATGGCGACCAGCAGACCCAGATCGAGCCAGCTCACACCGCGGCCCCAGGCCAGCGGCACCGCCGCGACCAGGGCCACGAACGGCACCACGATGAACAGCAGCAGGGCGATCTGCTCGATCGACCGCTTGTTGTCGCCGCCCAGCGTGGCGGAAGGGAGGGTCGGACCGTCGGCCGCCAGTGTCGGGGCGTCGTCGATCACATCGGGGCTGGTGTTCATGGGGAGTCCCCTGGAGGGTGATGAGGAGTACGAGGGACAACTCTGGCTACGCATCCGTAACCTACGGTTTCGTAAGTATGGCAGTGCGGAGGCCTGCTGCACGAGAGCTGAGCCGTCGGAGCTATCGCTCCACCGGGCCGACGAGGGCTGCGGGCAACGCCGACGGCACGGACACCTATCCTGGAAGCGTCGGACAGCGCGGTCCGCACTCTGCTTTCCCGGGGCAGCTGCAGCACCGCTGCAGCTGCGGACCCCGGACCCCCTGACAGACGTGCCCACCCGTCTCCCGCCGTCACCCTTGTGGGGAGACGCTTCGCGACGCACCTCCTCAATCACTGCAAGGAGCCGCACACTGTGAGCAGTGCCGACCAGACCCCCGCCGCCAGCCCCGAGCTGCGCGCCGACATCCGACGCCTCGGCGATCTGCTGGGCGAGACCCTCGTACGTCAGGAGGGCCAGGAACTCCTCGACCTCGTCGAGCGTGTCCGCGCCCTGACCCGTACCGACGGCGAGGCCGCCGCCGAACTTCTCGGCGACACGGACCTGGAGACCGCCGCGCAGCTGGTGCGCGCCTTCTCCACCTACTTCCACCTCGCCAACGTCACCGAGCAGGTCCACCGCGCCCACGAGATGCGCGACCGGCGCGCCGCCGAGGGCGGTCTGCTGGCCCGCACCGCCGACCGGCTGAAGGACGCGGACCCCGAGCACCTGCGCGCGACCGTCAAGAACCTCAACGTACGGCCCGTCTTCACCGCGCACCCGACCGAGGCCGCGCGGCGCTCCGTACTGAACAAGCTCCGCCGCATCGCCGAGCTGTTGGAGACCCCCGTCATCGAGGCCGACCGGCGTCGCCACGACCTCAGGCTCGCCGAGAACATCGACCTCATCTGGCAGACCGACGAGCTGCGCGTCGTCCGCCCGGAGCCGGCCGACGAGGCCCGTAACGCCATCTACTACCTCGACGAGCTGCACGCCAACGCCGTCGGGGACGTACTCGAGGACCTTGCTGCCGAGCTGGAGCGGGTCGGCGTCGAGCTGCCCGCGGGCACCCGCCCGCTGACCTTCGGCACCTGGATCGGCGGCGACCGCGACGGCAACCCCAACGTGACGCCCGCCGTCACCTGGGAGGTGCTGATCCTGCAGCACGAGCACGGCATCACCGATGCGCTGGAGCTCATCGACTATCTGCGCGGACTGCTCTCCAACTCCATCCGCTACACGGGCGCCACCGACGAGTTGCTCACCTCGCTCCAGGCCGACCTGGAGCGGCTCCCCGAGATCAGCCCGCGCTACAAGCGGCTGAACGCCGAGGAGCCGTACCGCCTCAAGGCCACCTGCATCCGGCAGAAGCTCGTCAACACCCGCGAGCGGCTGGCCAACGGCACCCCGCACCGTCCCGGCTGCGACTACCTCGGCACGGCCGAGCTCATCGAGGACCTGGTGCTCATCCAGACCTCGCTGCGCGAGCACCGCGGCGGTCTTTTCGCCGACGGCCGGATGAACCGCACCATCCGCACGCTCTCCGCGTTCGGTCTGCAGCTCGCCACCATGGACGTACGCGAACACGCCGACGCCCACCACCACACCCTCGGCCAGCTCTTCGACCGGCTCGGCGAGGAATCCTGGCGCTACGCCGACATGCCGCGTGACTACCGGCAGAAGCTCCTCGCCAAGGAGCTCCGCTCACGCCGCCCGCTCGCCCCGACCCCGGCCCCGCTGGACGCCGCGGGCGAGAAGACCCTCGGCGTCTTCCACACCATCAAGGAGGCGTTCGAGCGGTTCGGCCCCGAGGTCATCGAGTCGTACATCATCTCGATGTGCCAGGGCGCCGACGACGTCTTCGCCGCCGCCGTCCTCGCCCGCGAGGCCGGTCTGATCGACCTGCACGGCGGCTGGGCCAAGATCGGCATCGTGCCGCTCCTGGAGACCACCGACGAGCTGCGCGCCGCCGATGTGATCCTCGACGAGATGCTCGCCGACCCGTCCTACCGGCGGCTCGTCTCGCTCCGCGGCGATGTCCAGGAGGTCATGCTCGGGTACTCCGACTCCTCCAAGTTCGGCGGCATCACCACCTCGCAGTGGGAGATCCACCGGGCGCAGCGCCGGCTGCGTGACGTCGCGCACCGCTACGGCGTACGGCTGCGGCTCTTCCATGGCCGCGGCGGCACCGTCGGCCGCGGTGGCGGCCCCTCGCACGACGCGATCCTCGCGCAGCCGTGGGGCACGCTGGAGGGCGAGATCAAGGTGACCGAGCAGGGCGAGGTCATCTCCGACAAGTACCTCATCCCGGCGCTCGCCCGGGAGAACCTGGAGCTGACCGTCGCGGCCACCCTCCAGGCCTCCGCGCTGCACACCGCGCCCCGCCAGTCCGACGAGGCCCTGGCCCGCTGGGACGCGGCGATGGACACGGTCTCCGACGCCGCGCACGACGCCTACCGCAAGCTGGTCGAGGACCCGGACCTGCCCGCGTACTTCTTCGCGTCCACCCCGGTCGACCAGCTCGCCGAGCTGCACCTGGGATCCCGCCCGTCGCGGCGCCCGGACTCCGGCGCCGGTCTCGACGGCCTGCGGGCCATCCCGTGGGTCTTCGGCTGGACCCAGTCGCGGCAGATCGTGCCCGGCTGGTACGGCGTCGGCTCGGGGCTCAAGGCGCTGCGCGAGGCCGGTCTGGACACCGTTCTGGACGAGATGCACGAGCACTGGCACTTCTTCCGGAACTTCATCTCGAACGTGGAGATGACGCTCGCCAAGACCGATCTGCGGATCGCCCGCCACTATGTCGACACGCTCGTCCCCGACGAGCTGAAGCACGTCTTCGCCGACATCGAGGCCGAGCACGCGCTCACGGTGAAGGAAGTCCTGAAGGTCACCGGCGGGACCGAACTGCTCGGCACCAGCCCGGTGCTCCAGCAGACGTTCGCCATCCGGGACGCCTACCTGGACCCGATCTCGTACCTCCAGGTCTCGCTGCTGGCCCGCCAGCGCCGGGCCGCCGAGCGCGGCGAGGAGGCCGACCCGCTGCTCGCCCGGGCCCTGCTGCTCACGGTGAACGGTGTCGCCGCGGGTCTGCGCAACACCGGCTGACCTTCTCGCCCGCAGCACGACAGTGCCCCCACCGGATGCGTCCGGTGGGGGCACTCCGCTGCGCGGACGTCAGTGCTGCTGGGCCTTGCGGCGGCGCATCACCAGGAAGCCGCCGGCCGCGGCGAGCGCCACGGCGACAGCCGCCATCATGCCGACCGGGGCGTTGCTCCCGGTCTCGGCGAGGTTGCCGGAATCGCCGCCCTGGGTGGCCGGGGCGCCGGCCGGGGTGCTCTCCGAGGGGGACGGGGTACCGGACGGCTGCTCGCCGCCGGGAGCGGACGGGGTGGCGGACGGCGTGGCCGAGGGCTCCTCGCCGGGCTTTGTGGGTTCTTCGCCGGGCTTCGTGGGCTCCTCGCCGGGCTTTGTGGGCTCTTCGCCGGGCTTCGTGGGCTCCTCGCCGGGCTTGCCCGGCTCGCAGTCGGTCTTGAAGACCTTGTGCTTGGCCTTGCCGTTCTCGCCCTCGAAGTTCCAGAACAGCTTGTACTGGCCGTCGGGCAGGGTCATGTCGGTGGTACGGCCGTGGCCGGAGCCGTCGAGCGCGAAGGCGCCCGTCTTGACCGTCTCACCCTTGTCCAGGTCATTGTTGGCCCAGGCCTCGATGTGCCACTGGACCTTCTGGGTGGCGTCGAAGCCGAACGCGTCGAGGTAGAAGGAGCAGACCTTCGGCTCGTTCCTGCGAAGCTCCTCGCCGGTCTTGGCGTCGTGGATCTTCACCGTGCCGTTGTCGCCCTTGGGCGTCGCGAAGGCGGAAGGTGCCAGCAGCAGCGAGGCGGTCACCGCGGTGACCAGAGCGCCGGCGGGAATGAATATGCGCATGGGCAGTCCAACGTAGGAGATGAGGGATGCCGTGGGGGGGGGTCGGCCAAGCTTCTTGTGGTTGCTTCCGCCCGTCAAATTTGATGTGTGCACATCCGCCCCGTTAGCAGGGTTCTGCCCCAATCATTCCGGATAACGATCAGGCGAACACGCGGCTCCAGTACGGGAGTCCGCGCCTCGGGGCGTCCCGGGGAAGGGCTCGGAGCGCGGCCCGGGAGCCGCTCAGGGTGCGGCTCAGAGGGCGATGAACGTCGCCACCAGCAGGACCGCGCCCGCGATCCCGGTTCCCCATGCGGTCCGGGTGAGCCGCAGACCGCCGCCGATGATCAGAGCGGCGAGCAGCAGTGCGCCGCCGAGCGGCACCCACGAGTGCAGGAAGCCCGGCACCCCGGTGCGTACGACCTCGTCGGTGCCGGGCTTCACGACGACCGGGAACCTGTCGCCCTTCTTCACCGCGACGGACCGCTCGATCGTCACACGCGGGCGCGCGGTGGCGTGCTCGGCGGGGGTGAACGGTCCCGTGCAGACGTCGGCGCCGCAGCCGGTGACGGCCATCGCGCCGTGCTCGCGGCCCTTGGCGAGGACGATGTGCTGCGCCGAGGACCAGGACGACAGGACGCCCGCGACGAGCAACAGCAGGACGACGCAGCCCAGGGCGGCGCTGCGGCCGTAGAGCAATGCGCGGTGGGAGGTGCTCCGCTTCATGGGGAGCGATCCTTGGCCAGGCGAACGCTTTCGGTCAACTGCACGTCGGACCCTGGTCGGAAATGGTCCGGGATCGCCCTGCTATCTCATGAGTTGTACGCGCTCTGTGCGCGCTCAAGCCCCTCCGCGAGCAGACACTCCACCGAGTCCGCCGCCCGGTCCACGAGATAGCCGAGCTCCTTGCGCTCGGTGGACGAGAAGTCCTTCAGTACGAAGTCGGCGACCTGCATCCGGCCCGGCGGGCGGCCGATCCCGAACCGGATCCGGTGGTAGTCGGACCCCATCGACTTGGTCATCGACTTGAGCCCGTTGTGTCCGTTGTCGCCGCCGCCCAGTTTCAGCCGGAGCGTCCCGTAGTCGATGTCCAGCTCGTCGTGGATCGCCACGATGTGATCGGTCGGCACCTTGTAGAAGTCGCGGAGCGCGGTGACGGGGCCGCCGGAGAGGTTCATGTACGACATCGGCTTCGCCAGGATCACGCGGCGATTGGCGGGTCCGGGCGGCCCCATGCGGCCCTCGACGACCTGCGCCTGAGCCTTCTGGGCCCGCTTGAACTTCCCGCCGATCCGCTCGGCGAGGAGGTCGGCGACCATGAAGCCGACGTTGTGCCGCTGCGCTGCGTGCTCGGGTCCGGGGTTGCCGAGGCCCACGATGAGCCAGGGGTCGGTGGCGTCGGACATCTGCGCTCGGTCTCCTTCGCGTACGGATGGTTCCGGATGGCCCGGTTACAGGCGGACGGGGCGGCGGGTCCCTGGGGAAGGAACCGCCGCCCCGTCAGTCAAGCAGGTGAAGCGGGGAGGACGAGGCTCAGGCCTCTGCGCCCTCGGCCTCGGCGGCCTCGGCGGCCGGCTCCTCGGCCTGCGCGGCGACGACCTGCAGCACGACGGCGTCCTCGTCGCCGGCCAGCACGGAGCCGGAGGGCAGCGGGATGTCCTTGGCGAGGACGGAGGCGCCGGCGTCGAGGCCCGCGACGGAGACCGTGACGGACTCGGGGATGTGGGTGGCCTCGGCCTCGACGAGCAGGGTGTTCTGCACGTACTCGAGGAGGTTGCCGCCCGGGGCGAGGTCGCCCTCGACGTGCACCGCGACCTCGACGTTGACCTTCTCGCCGCGCTTGACGGTCAGCAGGTCGACGTGCTCGATGTCGCCCTTGAGCGGGTTGCGCTGCACGGCCTTCGGGATGACCAGAGCGTTCTTGCCCTCGAGCTCCAGGCCGATCAGGACGTTGGCGGTGCGGAGCGCAAGGAGCAGCTCGTGGGCCGGCAGGGTGACGTGGACCGGCTCGGCGCCGTGGCCGTAGACGACCGCGGGGACCTGGTTGTCACGACGGGCGCGGCGGGCGGCACCCTTGCCGAACTCGGTACGGGGCTGGGCGGCGAGCTTGATCTCGGCCATGACTGCACTCCTCGTGGGGTGACGAAAACTGGATGGTCACCCGGCCCACGACAGGCCTGCTACGAAGAGCGCGTCGATAACGGACCGCCGTACCCATGAGTACGGCCTCCCTCGCCGAGCAACTCGCTGAGTCTACCCGGCGGGGAGGCCGCACCCAAAGTGGATCTTCTGGGTCAGGCGGTCCTACTGCTCCTCGAAGAGGCTCGTGACCGAGCCGTCCTCGAAGACCTCGCGCACCGCGCGCGCGATCGTCGGCGCGATCGAGAGCACCGTGATCTTGTCGAGCTCCAGCTCACCCGGGGTCGGCAGGGTGTCCGTGAAGACGAACTCGCTGACCTTGGAGTTCTTCAGCCGGTCCGCGGCCGGGCCGGAGAGCACGCCGTGCGTCGCCGTCACTATGACGTCCTCGGCGCCGTGCGCGAACAGGGCGTCGGCGGCGGCGCAGATGGTGCCACCGGTGTCGATCATGTCGTCGACCAGGACGCATACGCGGCCCTTGACGTTGCCGACGACCTCGTGGACGGTCACCTGGTTGGCGACGTCCTTGTCGCGGCGCTTGTGGACGATCGCCAGCGGCGCGTCCAGGCGGTCGCACCAGCGGTCGGCGACGCGCACGCGGCCGGCGTCCGGGGAGACGATCGTCAGCTTCGAGCGGTCGACCTTGGCGCCGACGTAGTCGGCGAGGATCGGCAGCGCGAAGAGGTGGTCGACCGGGCCGTCGAAGAAGCCCTGGATCTGGTCGGTGTGCAGGTCGACCGTGAGTATGCGGTCGGCACCCGCGGTCTTCATCAGGTCGGCGACCAGGCGGGCCGAGATCGGCTCGCGGCCACGGTGCTTCTTGTCCTGGCGGGCGTAGCCGTAGAACGGCACGATCACCGTGATGGAGCGGGCCGACGCGCGCTTCAGCGCGTCCAGCATGATCAGCTGCTCCATGATCCACTTGTTGATCGGAGCCGTGTGGCTCTGGATCAGGAAGCAGTCGGCGCCGCGTGCGGACTCCTGGAAGCGGACGTAGATCTCACCGTTGGCGAAATCGAAGGCCTTCGTCGGCACGAGGCCGACACCCAGTTGGTGCGCAACCTCCTCGGCCAGCTCGGGGTGGGCGCGGCCGGAGAAGAGCATCAGTTTCTTCTCGCCGGTCGTCTTGATCCCGGTCACAGCACAGTCTCCTCAGACGTGTTCCTGGCGCTGCAGCATGTGTCCCGATGTGCAACGAGCCAGCCGAAATGGGGTGAGCATCTATCACGGTACGCCGTGCGCGGCGCACCCGTTTCCGGTCAGCTTTCGCTGTCGGCCTCATCGGCGGCGGCCTGGGCCGCCTGCGCGGCGGCGCTGCCCGGACGCTTACGGGCCACCCAACCCGCGATATTCCTTTGCTGGCCGCGGGCGACGGCCAGCGAACCGGGCGGTACGTCCTTGGTGATGACCGAGCCGGCGGCGGTGTAGACGCCGTCCCCGACCGTGACAGGTGCCACAAACATATTGTCCGACCCGGTGCGGCAGTGTGACCCGATCGTCGTGTGGTGCTTCGACACCCCGTCGTAGTTCACGAAGACGCTGGCGGCGCCGATGTTGGTGTGGTCGCCGATGGTCGCGTCGCCGACGTAGCTCAGGTGCGGCACCTTCGTGCCCTCGCCGATCGTGGCGTTCTTCATCTCCACGTACGTACCGGCCTTGGCCTTCGGGCCGAGCGTGGTGCCGGGGCGCAGATACGCGTACGGGCCGACCGTCGCGCCCGGGCCGATCTCCGCCCCGACCGCGACCGTGTTGTCGACGCGGGCGCCCGCGTGGACGGTGGTGTCCGTCAGCCGGCTGTTCGGGCCGACCTCGGCGTCCTCGGCGAGGTGCGTGGCCCCGAGCAACTGGGTGCCGGGGTGCACGATCGCGTCCTGCTCGTACGTCACCGTGGCGTCGATCAGCGTCGTCGCCGGGTCCACGACGGTCACGCCGGCGAGCATCGCCCGCTCCAGCAGCCGCTCGTTCAGCAGGGTGCGGGCCTGGGCGAGCTGGACGCGGTTGTTGATCCCGAGGATCTCGCGGTGGTCGGCAGCGACGGAGGCACCGACGCGGTGCCCCGCCTCGCGCAGTATGGACAGCACGTCGGTGAGGTACTCCTCGCCCTGGCTGTTGTCGGCGCGGACCTTGCCGAGGGCGTCGGTGAGCAGCCGTCCGTCGAACGCGAAGACCCCGGAATTGATCTCGCGGATGGCGCGCTGCGCGTCGGTGGCGTCCTTGTGCTCGACGATCTCGGTGACCGCACCGCTTGCGGCGTCGCGGACGATCCTGCCGTAGCCGGTGGCGTCCGGGACCTCGGCGGTCAGCACGGTGACGGCGTTCGCGTCGGCGGTGTGGACGGCGGCGAGCGCGGTGAGCGTCGCGCCGGAGAGCAGCGGGGTGTCGCCGCAGACGACGATCACCGTGCCCTCGACGGTGCCGCCGAGCTCTTCGAGCGCGGTGCGCACGGCGTGGCCGGTGCCGCCCTGGACGGCCTGGTAGGCGGTCCGCACCTGGCTGTCGACGGTGGCGAGGTGTGCGGTGACCTGCTCGCTCGCATGGCCGACGACCACGACGAGGTGCTCGGGGTCCAGCTCGCGTGCGGCGGTGACGACATGCCCGACGAGTGAGCGCCCGGAGATCTCGTGCAGAACCTTCGGGGTCTTCGACTTCATGCGGGTGCCCTCACCCGCTGCGAGGACGATGACGGCTGCCAATGGGGCCTCCCCTGATCGAGCGGCGCCGGGGACCTGAGGAGGACCGGCGCACACGGATGTGCCCTTCGGCTTCGGATGGTGGACATCCGCAGGATACCGGGGGAGCTACTGGCCGAAACGGGCGCGGGCCCCGACCGTCATGGTCGGGGCCCGCCCGTGCATGCTCCCCTGCCAGGATTCGAACCCGGACAAATGGCACCAAAAGCCACTGTGCTGCCGTTACACCACAGGGGACAGCAAAGCCGATCGACTGGACAGACCGTCAGGCCGTCGACCGGGCAGACAACACTATGCCGTACCACCGGCCTTCAACGCGACGGGACGCCCTGCTCCGGCGAGGCGCGCTGTGATTCGCGTAGCCCGAAAATGAGGGGCGCCCGCCCGTAGGCTGGATGCCATGACCGTAACGGGGGCATACCGGGAAGGCGTGGGAACGACCACTCGCCGCTATTGGTGGTGGGAACGGCGGCGCAGTGTCGCCCTGGACGTGGGACTGGCGCTCCTGTCGGCGCTGGAATGCGCACTGGAAGGTGTGGCGTTCGCGGGGGACACCGGGCTGCCGGTGCCCGTCGGGGTGGTGTTCGGCCTGCTCGCCGGGGCCGTTCTGGTGGTGCGTCGCCGCTGGCCGATCGCCGTGGTGCTGGTCGCGATCGCGACGACGCCCGCCGAGATGGGCTTCCTGATGGGCCTGGTCGGCCTCTACACGCTGGCCGCGTCCGACGTACCGCGGCGGATCACCGCGGTGCTGATGGGGATGTCGCTGGTCGGGACGTTCATCGTCACGTACGTACGGCTGCGGCAGAGCGTCTCCGTGCAGTCCGGGGACTTCGGGCCGGGCGACTGGTACGTACCGCTGACGTCCCTCTTCATGTCGCTGGGCCTCACGGCTCCGCCCGTGCTGTTCGGCCTCTACATAGGGGCGCGGCGCCGGCTGATGGAGAGCCTGCGGGAGCGGGCGGACTCCTTGGAACGGGAGCTGTCGCTGCTCGCCGACCGGGCCGAGGAGCGGGCGGAGTGGGCACGCACGGAGGAGCGGACCCGGATCGCGCGCGAGATGCACGACGTGGTCGCGCACCGGGTCAGCCTGATGGTGGTGCATGCGGCCGCCCTGCAGGCCGTCGCTCCGAAGGACCCGGCGAAGGCGGTACGGAACGCGGCGCTGGTCGGCGACATGGGCAGACAGGCCCTGACCGAACTGCGGGAGATGCTCGGCGTGCTGCGGACGGGGGATCCGGCGGCGACCCGGGGCGCGAAGGTTCCGCTGGCCGCGGTGGGTGAGGCGGCAGCCGCTGCGGCCGCAGCCGCCACGGAGGACGGGCCGCGGCTGCACGAGGTGGAGACGCTGATCGGGCAGTCACGGGCGGCCGGGATGACGGTGGAGCTGTCGGTGGACGGCGAGGCGCGCGCGTACGCCCCCGAGGTGGAGCAGACGGCGTACCGGGTGGTGCAGGAGGCCCTGACGAACGTCCACAAGCACGCGGCGGGCGCGCAGACGTGGGTGCGGCTGGCACACCGGGGCTCGGAGGTCGCGATGCAGGTGGAGAACGGCCCGTCGGACGGCGCCGCGACGGACGCGGGGCTGCCGAGCGGCGGCAATGGCCTGGTGGGGATGCGGGAGCGGGTACTGGGCCTGGGCGGCGTATTCGTCTCGGGCCCGACGGACGCGGGGGGCTTCCGGGTATCGGCGGTACTCCCCGCCCACGGGGCCGCGTAACCCCCTGCGGTCACGCCTCGTCCGGCGATCGCGGACGGCGCGTTCACCTCGAGAGGGTTGCGGGCTGTGCAGGCCGGCTTTTCGAGCCCGTCCGGCGACCGTGGACGGCGCGTTCACTTCGTCACGGGTGCGGGCCGAGGGGGCCGGCGGCTGAAGCCCGTCCGGGCGATCGGGCAGGGAGCGGTCCCCGGACACCCACGGCCCGCCTCACCGCCCCGTCCCGGAACCCGCTCAGCCCGACGTCAGACGCTCCGGCTGGATCCCGCCGACCAGCGTCGCCAGGGCCTCGTCGATGTCCGCGCCCAGGAACCAGTCGCCGGTGTGGTCGATGCTGTACACGCGCCCCTCGGCGTCGATCGCGAGGACCGCCTGCCCGTCCCCCTCCTCGCCCAGCGGGCTGACCTCGGTCCCCAGCGCCCGCCCGAGGTCACCGAGGGTGCGGGCCAGGTGCAGTCCGCTCAGCGGATCGATCCGCACCGACGCCGGTGCGATCTGCCGGCCCGGCGCGGACGCCGTGATGTGCAGACCGCCGAACTCCGCCCACGCCTCCACCGCCGCCGGGAACACCGCGTGCTGATGCCCGGCCGGTGACGTGTGGGCGCGCAGCGCGTCCGCCCACTCCTCCGCCTGCCGGATGTCCCAGCGGCCCGGCTGCCAGCCCGCGGTCCGCAGGGCGGCGTCGACGGCGACGGGAAAGCGGGTGGTGGTGGCGCGGTCCGCATGGGTCGCGCGGTCGCTCTGCTGGGGAAGGTCGGTTCGGTTGTGCATCGGCGCGCGATCAGCCCTTCTCGGCGGTGGTCGCCGCGCTGGTGGTGGCGAGGTCGACGGGACGGACGCCGAAATGGGCGAGCATCGCCGTACAGGAGCGGCACGGTGGCGCGTAGCTGCCGTGCATCGGGTCGCCGTCCTCGCGGATCCGACGCGCGGTCAGCCGCGAGTGCTTCAGCGCGCGCCGCGCCTCCCCGCTGGTCAGCGGCTTGCGCTGGGCCCGCTTGGACCGGTCGGCCTCCGCGGCGGCGAGCTGCCGGGAGAGCAGGATCGCCTCGGGGCAGCGGCCGGTGAAGCGTTCGCGCTGCCCGCTCGTGAGCGTGTCGAGGAAGTCCTGGACCAACGGGTGCAGTACGGGCGGCTGGTCGCCCTTGCCCGCCGTGCAGGTCAGCGTTTCACCGCGGACGGACAGCGCTGCGGCCACGGCCGGCAGGATGCCGTCGCGGCGTTGGCGGAGACGAGGTCTGCTGCTCGTCCCGGTGCTGCTCCAGTTGAGGCGCGGATCGCCGGATGTGACTGATTGTGCTGCGTGCATGGTGCGGATGTCCCTCCCGTGCAATCCCCCCGAGTTGCGGTGACAGCCTGCCAAATGTGCCAGTCGGTGGGGAAGCTGGGTCGGTGAAACGTGTCTGCGTGTCGCGGACAGTGGCCTGACCGACGCTTGTCCGTCACCCAGTCGTGACGGTTCGTGACCGAAGGGGAGGGGATGGCGAAAGAGGGCCGGAAGGGGAGCGGAGGGGCGGGACCCCCTGTTGCGCCACCGCATAGGCTGTGCCTGGACCGTCCCCATGGGCAGGTCGGTCCTCACCAGACAGACGCAGCAGGGGGCAACCGCCATGACGACAGGTCGGCTCGGGCAGCAAGCCGCGCCACCGAACGCGGCCTACGCCGGGCAGGTCGTGCACTTCCCGGACCCGGTCCGGGCGTCCCGCCACCCCAGAGGTGTGCGCGTGGACGAGAACGGCTGCCCGGTATTCGCGCCGTACGCACGCGCCGCCGCCGAGATCGCCGAGCCTCCGCAGGGCTTCGGCGTCGATGAGCTGCGGCTCACCGACTACGTCTCGGCCAATGCGGCGCTGGCGGCGAGCGGCCACGAGCTGTGGGACACGATCCCGGCGGTCGCCACCCCGCACGGCTGGACCTGGCACCACGTGCCGGGCGGCCGGCGGATGGAGCTCGTCCCGGTCGAGGTCAAGGCACTGCTCCGGCACCACGGTGGTCTCGCGACCACCGCGGTCGACCAGAACAAGCGGGGCACGCGTCCGCTGCAGGAGACCCGGCCCGCGCACTTCCGGCTCCCGAAGGGCGCGGTCTCGGTCAGCGAGCAGCAGATCCAGGGCGTCGAGGAGGACCTCGGCTACCGGCTGCCGGGCGCGTACCGATCCTTCCTGAAGGCGGCCGGCGGCTCGGCGCCGGCCGGTGCGGCGCTCGACGCGGAGCTCGGTCTCCTGGTCGATCAGCCGTTCTTCACGGTGCGTGAAGAGGCCGCGGTGAACGACCTGGTGTACGTCAACAAGTGCCTGCGTGACCACCTCACCAAGGACTACCTGGGCGTCGGCTTCGTCCAGGGCGGCATCCTCGCGGTGAAGGTCCGGGGCAACGGTGTCGGCTCGGTCTGGTTCTGCGCGTACGACGATGCCCGGGACCAGGACGGCTGGAGCGTGCAGGAGCGCGTGGACCGGCTGCTGCTGCCCTGCGGTGCGGACTTCGACGCCTTCCTGCAGCGGCTGGCGGGCAACCCGCCGGAGCTGGAGACCGTGGCGAACCTGATGGTGGACGGCGGCTTCGCCCGGGCCGTCCCGGTGGAGGGGTGAGCGCAATGGTGACCTTTGCGCAGGCGCAGGAGCGCGCGGACGAGTGGGTCAACGGAGACATGCCCGCGTACCAGCACCGCGAGGTGCGGGTCCGCGAGTTCGAGCTGGGCTTCGTGGTGTGGGCCGAGGACCGCGCGGAGGGCCCCGTCTCGGACGGTGGCCGGCAGCGGCTGGTGATCGCCCGTGACAGCGGTGAGGCGACGCTCTGGCCCGGACTGCCGGTGGGCGAGGTGATCCGGCGGTACGAGGAGGAGTACGGCACGGTCGCCGCCGCCCCGGCCCCAGCGCCGTCGCCGGCGCGCGTCGACCTGAATCAGACGTCCTTCCTGCTGAGCCCGCCGGAGTGGCTCCAGGAAGCGGCGGACAAGCTCGGGATCCCGGACCGGCGGGCGGAGCGCGACGGGAACCCTCCCCCGGCGCCTTCCTCATCTCCTGCACCTTCCGCTTCTCCCGCTCCGTCTGTTCCCGCGCAGGCGGCCCCTTCCGGGACGCCGTCCGGTGCGCCGCCGTGGCAGGGCGCCGGTGCGCAGGACGAGCACGAGCCCACCACCCCCGACGGCGTTCCGGCCTCCTCACCGAACGTGCCCACCGGGGCCACCCCGTGGGCCGGGACCGACACCAACGCGGACTCCGACGACGGGGCGGTCGCGCTGCCGGCCACCGTGTTCGCGCCGCCGCTCGCGGGCGCCGATGACGACGGCACCCCGCCGCCGGTGGTCTCCGCGGATGCGCCGACCGCGCTGATGTCGGGCGGCAGCCAGCTGCCCCGGACGGCGATCGCCCCTGGTCTGAACCCGCAGGGTCCGGGTGCACCCGGGGCTCCCGGGAGCGGTGACATCGCCGACGCCGCCACCAGTAAGGCCACGGTGCCGCCGCGCGGTGTGCGCGGTGGCGGGTCGACCACCCCGCCGCCGCCCGGCGCCCCCGGCACACCGGGCGCCAGGCCGGGAGCGCCCGTGCCGCCGCCCTCGGGTCCGGGCGCGCCCGGCGCCCCGGCGGGCGGGTACCTGCCGACGCAGCTCGTCTCGCAGGTCGGCCCGCCCGGTGCACCTCAGCCCCCCGGGCCTCCCGGACCTCCGGCACCTCCTGGACCTCCTGGACCTCCTGGGTCGACGCCGCCGCCCGGTGGCGGCTTCGACCACGCCGCGACCATG
>NZ_JBHVFU010000009.1:143396-191936 GCF_042801455.1 Streptomyces sp. NPDC057565
GTTCGCCGACCCGGGCATGGGTGGCCCGAGCGCGCCCAGGCCCCCCGGCCCGCCCGGTGCCCCGCAGCCTCCCGCCCCGCCCGGACCTCCCGGATCGACCCCGCCCCCGCCGGGTGGCGGAGTGCATCAGGCAGCGACGATGTTCGCCGACCCGGGCATGGGTGGCCCGAGCGCGCCCAGGCCCCCCGGCCCGCCCGGTGCCCCGCAGCCTCCCGCCCCGCCCGGACCTCCCGGATCCACTCCGCCCCCGCCCGGTGGTGGCGCGCACCATGCCGCCACGATGCTCGCGGGACCTGCCCAGGTCGGCCCGCCCGGTCCGCCCGGGGCCCCCGGCATGCCGCCGGGTGGCGTCCCCGGTCCCGTACCGCCGAATCCGCACACCCCGCCGCCCCCGGCGTACGGCTATCCGCAGCCCCCGGCCGGTCAGCCGACCGTAGGCCCCGGCTACCAGGCCGTGCTGCGCTTCCGTGCGCCCGACGGCAGCGAGCAGCAACTGATCCGCCGCTCGGCGCCCGGCACCCCGCACCCCGAGTGGCAGATGCTGCACGAGCTGCGGGCCATGAACGTGCCACCGCAGCAGGTCATCGAGCTCCACACCGAGCTGGAGTCCTGCGAGCTGCCCGGTGGCTACTGTGCGCGGATGATCCGGGAGACCTGGCCGCAGGTGCGGATCACCAGCGTCGCCCCGTACGGCACCGACCACGCCAGCCGCCAGCAGGGCATGCAGCATCTGCTCACCCATCAGGGTGAGCTGCACCAGGTCGCGGACGGTCCGGCGCGCCCGGCGCCGGTGCGGGCCCCGCTGCCGCAGATGCCGCCCGCGATGCCGATCCCGCCGGAGGCGATCGCGGAGGAGCTGTTGCAGGCCTTCGGGCCGCAGGGCGTGCTCCGTTTCGACCAGCGCGCGGTGTCCCGCCAGGGCGTGCCCGAGATCGTGGCGCGGACGCTCGTGTGGGCGGGTCTGCCCGCCGACTTCGGGCCGTTCTTCTGGGCGCAGCCGGGTCAGCCGGTGGTGCCGACACTGGCCGAGCTGGCCGCGCAGCGCCAGGTTCAGCCGGCCACCGACGCGGGGTCGTATCTCGTCATGGGGTCCGACTTCGGGCGGGCGATCTGTGTCCAGTACGGCACGGCGAACATCGTGGCCGTGCCGGTGGAGGGCGGTCCCGGCGGACAGCCGGCACCGCCGCAGTTCGTGAACACAGGCCTGCCGGAGTTCACGCGCTCGATGGCGCTCCTCGGCCGGATGTGGCGGCTCCGCTTCGGTCTCAACCCGGAGCAGGCGGGCCGCTGGACGGTCGACTTCCAGGCGCAGCTGGTGGCACTGGACCCGGCGGCGCTCGCGTCGCCGGAGAGCTGGTGGTCGGTGCTGCTGGAGCAGATGTGGGACGGCCTGATCTGATCCGACCCGATCTGCCGACTACGGAGCGCCCGGACCCCGCCAGGGGACCCGGGCGCTCCGTTGTATGTGACACCTGTCGCTTCCCTCGGGAAACCACCGAATGGATTCGGACTTCTCTGCCAATTGCCGCATCCTTGACGTATTGCTTGGTGGTCGGAGAGTCGGAGAGAGGCTTCAAGGATGAGTGCTGCACCGGTGTCCGCGTACGGCTTCGTCGTGGTGCGAGGACGTGGCTACCGCCCGGAGCAGGTGGACGGAAGAGTGGCCGATCTGTCGGCGGAGCTGGACTGGGCGCGGGAGAAGGTGTCCCGGCTGACCGCGCTGGCGGAGGAGCTGGAGGCCGAGTCGGCACGGCTGGCCGAGGTCGTCGCCACGCTCGCCCCGCCGACGTACGCCTCGCTCGGCGAGCGGGCCCAGGAGATCCTGGCGCTCGCCGATGCGGAGGCGCAGGCCGTACGCAGCACTGTGCAGGAGGAGGCGCAGGCGCTGCGGGACGCGGCGGACGCGGCGGCCCGTAAGCTCCGCGGCCACGCCCGGGCGGACTCCGACGCCCTCCGGTCGGCCGCCGGGTCCCACGCCGACGAGACGGTGGCCGCGGCGCAGCAGAGCGCCGACTCCACGGTCGCCGCCGCCCGCAAGGAAGCCGGTGAGGCGCGCGACCAGGCGGAGGCCGCGATGGCGGAGACCCGCCGCCGTACCGCGAGCGTGCTGGCCAACCAGGAGCGCGAGCACACCGAGCGATGGAAGACCGTCGAACGCGAACTGGCGGCTGCCGAAGCGGTCCAGGCCGCGCGGCACGACGAGCTGACCGACCGGGCGGAGGCCCGGCTGGCCGAGGCGCGCCGGGCTCTGTCGGAGGCCGAGGAGGCGGCGCGGCACGGCCAGGAGGACGCCGAGGCGCGGGCCGCCGAACTGATCGCGGCGGCCAGGGCGCGCGAGGAGCGGGTGATCCGGGAGACCGGGCGGATCCTGCGGGAGCACGAGGAAGTCCGCGAGGAGGTGCAGGCGCACATGACGTACGTGCGCAACTCGCTCGCGGCGCTCACCGGGCGTGTGGAGGCGGATAACTGATCCGTATACCTCCGGCGGCAGTTCGGGCGGCCTGACCGGGTGGCGCTCGCACCGGACTCGGCGGGCGTACGGCGGCCGAGGAGCGCCGGGACGGACACGGCCGAGGAGCGGCCGTGTTCAGCGGCGGGTGGCCGGCGGCGCGCCCGCCAGGATCCACGGCTCCTCGGCCTCGTACAACCGGCGCTCCTCGGCCGCCGTACGCCCGCCGAGCACCGTGCCCAGCCAGCCCGACAGGAAACCGACCGGGATCGACACGAGCCCGGTCGTGGTGAACGGGAACCAGTTGAAGTCGTGTCCGGGGAAGACCGTCCCGGGCGAACCCGAGACCAGATTCGTGCCGGTGATCAGCACGAGGACGGCGACGGTGCCGCCGATGAGGGTGCAGAGCAGTCCGGTACGGGTGAAGCGCCGCCAGAACATGCTGTAGACGAGCGCCGGGGACAGCGCCGACGCCCCGATGCAGAAGGAGAGCGTCACCAGCGCCTGGAGGTTCCAGTGCCGGGCCAGGACGGCGAGCGCGGTGGCGACCAGACCGACACCGATCGCGGCTGCCTGCGCCGCGCCCATCTCGATGCGACCCTCGACCGGTCCTTTGTCCCGGTTGCGTATCCCGTGCAGTCCGTGGGCGAACAGGTCGTGGGCCAGGGAGTTCGCACAGGCCAGGATCATGCCGGCGACCGAGGCGAGCAGGGTCAGGAAGATCGCCGTCGTCATCATGGTGACGACCAGCGCACCGAGCTCACCGCTGCCCGCTACCGCGCCGCTGACCTGCAGGATCGAACCGTTGCCCTGGGCTCCGGCGGCCACGATGAGGTTGTGGCCGACCAGTGCCGCCGCACCGAAACCGATCACGGTGAGCAGCAGGCAGAGCCCTGCGACCACCGAGACCGCCCAGGAGAGCGAGCGGCGGACGGACTGTGCGCTGCGGGCGCTCGACATCCGCATGGTGATGTGCGGCAGACAGGCGGCGCCGAGCACCACGGTCAGTTCGGAGCTGACCATGTCGAGCCCGCTGCCGCCGAACTGCAGCCCGGACTGCAGATAGGCCACCCCGGCCCCGCTGCCCTGCTGGGCGGCGGCGAGCAGGGCGCCGGTCGACCAGTCGAAGCGGTTCATGACCAGGAGGGAGATGGTGAGACAGGCGGCCACGAGGACGACCGTCTTGACGATCTGGATCAGGGCCGTACCCTTCATCCCGCCGATCGCCGCATAGCCGATCATCACGATGCCGAGCACGATGATCGAGCCGGTGCGGAATCCGGAGCTGTCGAACCCGAGGATGAACGCCAGAAGATCGCCGCTGCCCGCGAGCTGAACGACCATCAGCGGGACGAGCGCGACAAGGGTGACGCCGCACGCGGCGATGCGGACCGCGCGGCCGGGGGCGCGGCGGGTGAGCATGTCGCCCATGGTGAACCGGCCCGCGTTGCGCAGCGGTTCGGCCAGCAGGAACATCAGCAGCACGAGCGAGAGGGTGGTGCTCAGGGCGAGCACCAGCCCGTCGTAGCCGGTGAGGGCGATGATCCCGGTGGTACCGAGGAGGGTCGCCGCGGAAAGGTAGTCACCGGCGATGGCGAGGCCGTTGCGGATGGGGGAGAGCGAACGGTAGCCGGTGTAGAACTCGTCGAGGTCGTCGCGGTCCGGTCCCGTCATCACACAGAGCAGCAGGGTGACGGAGGCCACGGCGATGAAGGCCACCAGGGACATCGTCTGTGCGGACTCGTCGAACCCGTTCATCGGGCCGCTCCTGTTCTGCGGAGTTCGGCGGCGAGCGGATCGACCGCGCGCCGGGCGGTCCGCTCGTACAGGGCGATCGCGAGCAGGGTCACCGGGAGCTGGCACAGGCCGAGTGCCAGGCCGATGGTGAGGCCGCTGCCGAGAGGGCGGGTCATCAGGCCCGGCGCGAAGCCGGACAGCAGGAGGAAGAGCGTGAAGAAGCCGAGCGCGGTCAGCGTCGCGCCGCGCCGCAGTACGCGGTAGGCGGCGCGCAGTCTGCGCAGATCGCTGTGGTGGCCGGGGGCGGGGACAGGCGTAACGGGCGGACTGGGCCACCGGGGTGGTGCGGCGGCCGCGGACCTTTGCCAGGGCAACAGGAAGTCGGGGTCCTGGGGAGGCTGGTACTGCGGCCGGTACGGGGGACGGCGCTGCGGCTGGGAGGAGGAGGCGTGCGGAGACTCGTACGACATCGGGATGCTGCTCCTTGCATGGCTCGGGTCCGGTGACGAACTGCAAGGCAGTAGCGCGTGTGCGCTGTTGGAAGCGCGTACGTTACTAGCGAGTATCCTCGCTGGGGAGGGGTTGGGCCGAACTACCTGCGGTAACTCCTCAGTTGTCCACGGGACAGCCCTTAGCCCCGGGGCGCTTCGGCGCTGCTCACGGCGGCGGTTCCGGCGCCGGTATCGGTGTCCTCGGTGAGGATCGGGAAGCGGCGCGGCGCCACGAAGACCAGCACCAGCAGCGCCACCGCCGCGGCCACCGCGGCCCCGATGTACACCTGGTCGACAGCGGCGTCGACGGCCCGCCGCAGATGGTCCGTCGCGGCGGCGGAGAGCGCGCCCGGGTCGTCCAGTGCGTGGGAGATCGCGTCCAGGTCGCCCGGCAGCCCAGGGGCGGGCGCGTCCGCGAGCCGGGAGGCGAGGACCCCGTTGGCGACGGCGCCGAAGAGCGCGGCGCCCAGACTCTGGCCCACCTGGCGGCAGAACAGTACGGAAGCCGTCGTCGTACCGCGTTCGGACCAGCCGACCGTCGACTGGACCCCGACGATCAGCGGCAGTTGGAACAGCCCCAGCGCCGCGCCCAGCAGCAGCATGATCAGGGCCGGCTGCCAGGGCTCGCCGGGGTACGGCAGCAGCGGGAACGAGAGCAGGATCAGCAGGGCGCAGCCCATGCCGATGATCGCGGTGCGGCGGAAGCCGATGCGGCTGTAGACCCGGTTGGAGAGGGCCGCCGACACCGGCCAGCTCAGCGTCATCACGGAGAGCACGAAACCGGCGGCGATCGGGCCGAGGCCGAGCACCGACTGGGCGTACGTCGGCAGGAAGACCGTCGGGGCGACCATCAGCAGCCCCATCGCACCCAGGGCCAGATTGACCGAGGCGATGGTCCGGCGGCGCCACACCCAGCCCGGGATGATCGGGTCGGCGGCGCGCCGCTCGATGACGACGGTCAGCGCGGCGAGGACCGCGCTCGCGGCCAGCAGGCCGAGCGACGGCGCGGAGAGCCAGGGCCAGGCGACCCCGCCCTGGACGAGCGCGGTCAGCAGCAGGGCGCCGGTTGCGAAGACGGCGAGGGCGCCCGCCCAGTCGATCCGTGGCCGTGGCGCACCGGCTCCGCGGGGGCGGGACGGCTCGTGGAGGTGGCGCACGACCAGCCAGAGCGCGAGCGCCCCGACCGGCAGATTGATCAGGAAGATCCACCGCCAGTCGGCGTACGCGGCGAGCAGCCCGCCGATCACCGGTCCGGCGACGGCGGACGTGGCCCAGACAGTGGACAACTTGGCCTGGATCCGGGGGCGTTCCTTGAGCGGGTAGAGGTCGGCGGCGATCGTCTGCACCGTGCCCTGCAGAGCCCCGCCGCCGAGTCCCTGGACCACCCGGAAGGCGATGAGCGCGGCCATGTTCCAGGCGGCGGCGCAGAGGACCGAGCCGACCAGGAAGAGGATGATGCCTGCGATCAGGACCGGTTTGCGGCCGAACGTGTCGGAGAGCTTCCCGTAGACCGGCAGAGTGACGGTGACGGCCAGCAGATAGCCGGAGAAGAGCCAGGAGAAGACGGCGAAGCCGCCGAGATCGCCGACGATCTGCGGGACGGCGGTGGAGACGATGGTGCCGTCGATGGCCGCCAGCGCCATGCCGAGCATCAGCGCGGCCACGGCGGGGCCGCGGCCCCGGGGCACGGGTGGGGCGGGGACGGAGTCCACTCCGGACCCCGATATCGCTTCGGTGTCGCCGCCCGAGCCGTTCATAAAGATTCCTTCCCCATGCACGTATCTTCCGGTGACACTGTCTCACCCGCTGCCGGGCACGGCCTCGGGACCGGTCGGCCGCCACCCGGGGGTGGAGGCCCTGAGATCCGGCTCCACCCGGGGGCTGAGACCCCTAGGGGTAGCTCCTTACTTCTGTCCAGGGGCGGTTCCTCCCGGCGGAGGACGTGGGGCCGGGGGCCCGTTCCTTAGCGTGTTCCCAACAGCGCGAATGCGGGTGACCGCAGGGGGCGGGGTGGGGAAAACCCCACCGCAAGACTGCGCTGGGCACCAGCGCGCCGGACCACGTCCGGACACGAGACTCAGTACGTACACAGCGCCGTCCGTGCAGCGGGCGGCGCCCACCTCGAATCGACGTCCTGACCGAGGACGTCTTCGCCGACGACGTCTTCACCGACTGAGGAGAATCACCGTGACAACGGCTGTAACCATTCCCAGGCACGGGGGCACTGGAGGGCGTACGGCCGTTGCTGCGCGGGCGCGGCAGGTCGTCAAGGCGTACGGCGCCGGGGAGACCCGGGTCGTCGCGCTCGACCATGTCGATGTGGACATCGCCCGTGGGCAGTTCACCGCGATCATGGGCCCCTCGGGTTCCGGCAAGTCGACCCTGATGCACTGCCTGGCCGGACTGGACACCGTGAGCTCGGGCGAGATCTATCTCGACGAAACCGAGATCACCCAGCTCAAGGACAAGAAGCTCACTCAGCTCCGCCGGGACCGGATCGGCTTCATCTTCCAGGCGTTCAACCTGCTCCCGACGCTCAACGCGCTGGAGAACATCACGCTGCCGATGGACATCGCGGGCCGCAAGCCCGACGCCGGCTGGCTGCGCCAGGTCGTGGAGACGGTCGGTCTCGCCGAGCGGCTGAAGCACCGGCCCACCGAGCTCTCCGGCGGCCAGCAGCAGCGGGTCGCGGTCGCCCGGGCGCTCGCCGCCCGGCCGGAGATCATTTTCGGTGACGAGCCCACCGGGAACCTGGACTCGCGGGCCGGCGCCGAGGTGCTGACCTTCCTGCGCAAGTCGGTCGACGAGCTGGGACAGACCATTGTCATGGTCACCCATGACCCGGTGGCCGCCTCCTACGCGGACCGGGTGCTGTATCTCGCGGACGGACGCATCGTCGACGAGATGCACAACCCGACGGCCGACCAGGTCCTCGACCGCATGAAGGACTTCGACGCGCGCGGGCGGACGTCATGACCATCTGGAAGACCTCGGTGCGCAACTTCCTTGCGCACAAGGGGCGGATGGCGCTCTCCGCCGTCGCGGTCCTGCTGTCGGTGGCGTTCGTGTGCGGCACGCTCGTCTTCACCGACACGATGAACACGACGTTCGACAAGCTCTTCGCCGCCACCTCCGCCGACGTCACCGTCAGCCTCAGGACCGCGCAGGGCCCTGACGAACTGCCCGAGAACGGCAAGCCCGTTTCGCTGCCCGCCGCCGCCGTCGAGCAGGCCGGGAAGGCGGACGGGGTGAAGACCGCCGAGGGCGCGGTCACCAGCATGTCCGTCACCGTCGTCGACAGCCACAACAAGAACATGGGCTCCTCGACCGGCGCCCCGACCATCGCGGGCAACTGGACGCAGAACGATCTGCGTTCCATGGAGATCACGTCCGGCCACGCACCGCGCGGTCCGACCGAGGTCATGGTCGACGCCGACACCGCGGACAAGCACCACCTGAAGATCGGTGACGAGCTGCGCACCATCGCGGTCACCGGTGACATCAGGGCGAGGATCAGCGGTATCGCCTCCTTCAAGGTCACCAACCCGGGCGCGGCCGTCGTCTACCTCGACACCGCCACCGCGCAGGTCAAGCTGCTCGGCAAGCCCGATGTCTTCACCCACATCTCCGTCACCGCCAAGCCCGGTGTCAGTGATGCGCAGTTGAAGAAGAACGTCGCCACCGCCCTCGGTGACAGCGCCGCGTACAAGCTCCGGACCCAGCAGGAGGCCGCGGACGCCAACAAGGACTCCATGGGCTCATTCCTCGACGTGATGAAGTACGCGATGCTCGGCTTCGCCGGGATCGCCTTCCTCGTCGGCATCTTCCTCATCGTCAACACCTTCTCGATGCTGGTGGCCCAGCGCACCCGTGAGATCGGCCTGATGCGGGCCATCGGCTCCAGCCGCAAGCAGGTCAACCGGTCGGTCCTGATCGAGGCGCTGTTCCTCGGCGTCGTCGGATCCCTCCTCGGCGTCGGCGCCGGAATCGGTGTCGCGGTCGGACTGATGAAGCTCATGAACGCCATGGGCATGAACCTGTCCACCGAGGATCTGACCATCGCGTGGACGACCCCGGCGCTCGGTCTGACGCTCGGCATCGTCGTCACCGTCTTCGCCGCGTACATCCCGGCACGCCGGGCCGGGAAGATCTCCCCGATGGCCGCCCTGCGGGACGCCGGAACCCCGGCGGACGGCCGCGCCGGCCGGGTACGGGCCCTGATCGGCCTGGTCCTCACGCTCGCCGGTGGCGCCGCCCTGTACGCCTCGGCGAAGGCCGACGAGGCGAGCGGCGGATCGCTCTTCCTCGGTGCGGGCGTGGTCCTCACCCTGATCGGCTTCATCGTCATCGGCCCGCTGCTGGCCGGCTTCGTGGTCCGGGTGCTCAGCACGGTGGTGCTGCGGATGTTCGGCCCGGTCGGACGGATGGCCGAACGCAACGCGCTGCGCAACCCGCGGCGTACCGGAGCGACCGGAGCGGCCCTGATGATCGGCCTCGCGCTGGTCGCCTGCCTCTCCGTCGTCGGCTCGTCGATGGTCGCCTCGGCGACCGAGGAGCTCGACAGGTCGGTCGGCGCGGACTTCATCGTCCAGCCGAGCGGCAACCAGCAGCCGATCGTGCCGCAGGCCGCGAAGGCGCTGAAGGCCGTCCCCGGCATCGAGCACTTCACCGACTACAAAGCCGTCAGCGCCAAGCTCACCGCCCCCGACGGTGCGGTCGAGGACGAGGGCGTCGTCGCCGCGGACCCGACGTACAGGGACGACCTGCGCCGCGAGACGGTCTCCGGCAACCTGGCCGACGCCTACGGCAAGGACGCCATGTCGGTCGGCGACGCGTACGCCACCCGGCACAAGATCAAGGTCGGCGATCGGATCACCATCGCGTTCAAGGACGGCGAGACGGCGAGGCTGAAGGTCGCCGCGATCACCTCGGACGACACGAACGTCGACAAGGGCGCGATGTACACCAACATCACGACCGCGGAGAAGTACGTCCCCGCCGACAAGATGCCGAAGAACATGATCATGTTCGCCAAGGCGCAGGACGGCAAGGAGAAGGAGGCGTACACCGCCCTCAAGGACGCCCTCGCCGCGTACCCGCAGTACACCGTGCAGAACCAGGCCGACTTCAAGCAGGACCTGAAGGACCAGATCGGCCAGTTGCTGAACATCGTCTACGGTCTGCTGGCGCTCGCGATCATCGTCGCGGTGCTCGGTGTGGTGAACACTCTGGCCCTGTCGGTGGTCGAGCGAACCCGTGAGATCGGCCTGATGCGCGCCATCGGCCTCTCCCGCCGCCAGCTGCGCCGCATGATCCGCCTGGAGTCGGTGGTCATCGCCCTCTTCGGCGCCCTGCTCGGCCTCGGCCTGGGCATGGGCTGGGGCACGGCGGCCCAGAAGCTGCTGGCTCTGGAGGGCCTCGGCGTTCTGGAGATCCCGTGGCCGACGATCCTCACGGTCTTCGTCGGCTCGGCCTTCGTCGGCCTGTTCGCCGCCCTGGTCCCGGCGTTCCGGGCGGGTCGGATGAACGTGCTGAACGCGATCGCGACGGAGTAGCACCGGCACCGTGACCAAGCCCGTGGAGCGGAAGGGCCCACGGGCTCCGGCGCCGGACCTGTCCGATCCGTGTGTCGCAGGACGGTGGCGGAGGCCGACGTAGGATGACTGATCCGGCCCCGGGGTGTTCCTCCAAACACCCCGGGGCCGGACGCGTACCGGTTCCCGGCCGGTGCAACTCCCCGTGCGCCGCCCGAATACCGGGTGTGCAGCCGTGCACCGAGCCTCTAAGGTCCGCCGCATGGACTGGAACAGTTGGCACGACATGTACGACCTGGCGGGCTCCAGCCTCGGGCGGCGGCTGTCGGCCGTGCAGGAGCAGGTCCGTACAGCCTTGGACACCTGTCCGCCGGGACCGGTCCGGGTGATCAGCGTCTGCGCCGGGCAGGGCCGGGATCTGCTGGGGGTGCTCCGGGACCACCCGCGCCGCGCCGACGTCACCGGACGCCTGGTGGAGCTGGACGCCGCCAACGTGGCCGTGGCCCGGGCGGCCGCCGAGGCCGCGGGCCTGCACCGGATCGAGGTGGTGCAGGGCGACGCGGCGGTCACCGACGCGTACGTGGGCCTGGCCCCGGCGGACCTCGTCCTGGTCTGCGGAGTCTTCGGCAACATCTCGGACGAGGACGTCGAACGCACCATCGGCTACTGCGCCCAGCTGTGCCGCGACGGCGGGACTCTCCTCTGGACCCGGCACCGCAGGGCGCCGGACCTGGTGCCTCAGATCTGCGACTGGCTGGAGGCCCGCGGCTTCGAACGACGATGGCTGTCCGCGCCGGACGCCGGTTTCGGGGCCGGGGCGCACCGCTTCACGCGGAGTCCCGAGCCGCTGTCGCCCGGGGAATGCATGTTCACCTTCGTCGGGTACGACGTGCTCGCGGCCACCGGCGGCCGACGGCCGGATCCGGCCCGCTGAGCGGGATTGCGGGCGCGGCTGTCGGAGGGGAGTCGTACGCTGGAACCCCCGGCCCGTGATACGTGTCGGGCCCTTCGCGTTGCCCCCTGGCAGCAGCCGGCTGCCGGAACCTCCCTCGTTACCCGGACGGAAGCCCTTCATGAGCCTGCACGGTCTGCTGGATGTCGTCGTACGTGACCCGGCGCTCGCCGAAGCGGTGAAGGCCGCCACCGACGGTCACCGGATGCATGTGGACCTCGTCGGCCCGGCGGCCGCCCGCCCCTTCGCCGTGGCCGCGCTGGCCCGCGAGGCCGGGCGGACCGTGCTCGCCGTGACCGCGACCGGGCGGGAGGCCGAGGATCTGGCCGCTGCCCTGCGGACGCTGCTGCCCCCGGACACCATCGCCGAGTTCCCGTCCTGGGAGACCCTGCCGCACGAGCGGCTCTCGCCGCGTTCGGACACGGTCGGCCGCCGCCTCGCCGTGCTGCGCCGCCTCGCGCACCCGAGGGCCGACGACCCGGAGACCGGGCCGGTCAGTGTGATCGTCGCGCCGGTGCGTTCCGTGCTGCAGCCGCAGGTCAAGGGGCTCGGTGACCTGGAGCCCGTGGCGCTGCGCATCGGTCAGAGCGCCGATCTCGGCGAGACCGTGGAGGCGCTCTCGGCGGCTGCGTACTCCCGGGTCGAACTGGTCGAGAAGCGCGGTGAGTTCGCGGTCCGCGGTGGCATTCTGGACGTCTTCCCGCCGACCGAGGAGCACCCCCTCCGGGTGGAGTTCTGGGGCGACGACGTCGAGGAGATCCGGTACTTCAAGATCGCCGACCAGCGGTCGCTGGAGATTGCCGAGCACGGCCTCTGGGCGCCGCCCTGCCGTGAGTTGCTGCTCACCGACCAGGTGCGCGAACGCGCCGCCGCCCTCGCCGAACAGCACCCGGAGCTGGGCGAGCTGCTCGGCAAGATCGCCGAAGGGATCGCGGTGGAGGGCATGGAGTCCCTCGCCCCGGTCCTCGTCGACGACATGGAGCTGCTGCTCGACGTGTTGCCGAAGGGTTCGATGACGCTGGTCTGCGACCCGGAGCGGGTCCGCACCAGGGCGGCGGACCTGGTCGCCACCAGCCAGGAGTTCCTCCAGGCGTCGTGGGCGGCGACCGCCGGTGGTGGCGAGGCGCCGATCGATGTCGGCGCCGCATCCTTGTGGGGCATCGCGGACGTCCGCGACCGAGCCCGTGAGCTGGACATGATGTGGTGGTCGGTCTCCCCGTTCGCCGCCGACGCCGAGCTCGACGAAGACACCCTGAAGCTCACGATGCACGCCCCGGAGTCCTACCGCGGCGACACCGCCCGTGCGCTCGCCGACACCAAGGGCTGGCTCGCCGACGGCTGGCGCACGGTGTACGTCACCGAGGGGCAGGGGCTTGCCTCCCGTACCGTCGAGGTGCTCGCCGGCGAGGGCATCCCGGCCCGCCTCGACCCGGACCTGGCGGAGATCTCGCCGTCCGTCGTCCATGTGTCGTGCGGCGCGATCGACTACGGCTTCGTCGACCCGGCGCTGAAACTCGCCGTACTCACCGAGACGGACCTGACCGGTCAGCGCACCGCGACCAAGGACCTGGGCCGGATGCCGGCCCGCCGCCGCAAGACCATCGACCCGCTGACGCTGGAGACGGGCGACTACATCGTCCACGAGCAGCACGGCGTCGGCCGTTACATCGAGATGGTGCAGCGCACGGTGCAGGGCGCCACCCGCGAGTACCTCCTCGTCGAGTACGCCCCCGCCAAGCGCGGCCAGCCCGGCGACCGCCTCTACATCCCGACCGACCAGCTGGAGCAGGTCACCAAGTACGTCGGTGGCGAGGCGCCCACCCTGCACCGGCTCGGCGGCGCCGACTGGACGAAGACGAAGGCGCGGGCCAAGAAGGCCGTCAAGGAGATCGCCGCCGACCTGATCAAGCTGTACTCGGCGCGGATGGCGGCGCCCGGCCATGTCTTCGGCCCCGACACCCCGTGGCAGCGCGAGCTGGAGGACGCCTTCCCGTACGCGGAGACGCCGGATCAGCTCACCACGATCGCCGAGGTCAAGGAGGACATGGAGAAGTCCGTCCCGATGGACCGGCTGATCTGCGGCGACGTCGGCTACGGCAAGACGGAGATCGCGGTGCGCGCCGCGTTCAAGGCGGTCCAGGACGGCAAGCAGGTCGCCGTCCTCGTCCCGACCACGCTCCTCGTCCAGCAGCACTACGGCACGTTCACCGAGCGCTACTCCCAATTCCCGGTCAACGTGAGGGCGCTCAGCCGCTTCCAGTCCGACACCGAGTCGAAGGCGACTCTGGAGGGGCTGCGCGAAGGCTCCGTCGACCTGGTCATCGGCACGCACCGCCTCTTCTCGTCCGAGACGAAGTTCAAGGACCTGGGTCTGGTCATCGTCGACGAGGAGCAGCGCTTCGGCGTCGAGCACAAGGAGCAGCTGAAGAAGCTCCGGGCCAACGTCGACGTCCTCACCATGTCGGCGACGCCCATCCCCCGTACGCTCGAGATGGCCGTCACCGGCATCCGTGAGATGTCGACGATCACCACACCCCCCGAGGAGCGCCACCCGGTCCTCACCTTCGTCGGCCCGTACGAGGAGAAGCAGATCGGCGCGGCCATCCGCCGTGAACTGCTGCGTGAGGGGCAGGCGTTCTACATCCACAACCGTGTCGAGTCCATCGACCGAGCGGCCGCCCGCCTCCGCGAGATCGTCCCCGAGGCCCGGATCGCGACCGCACACGGCCAGATGTCGGAACAGGCACTGGAACAGGTGGTCGTGGACTTCTGGGAGAAGAAGTTCGACGTCCTGGTCTCCACGACGATCGTCGAGTCCGGCATCGACATCTCCAACGCCAACACCCTGATCGTCGAGCGCGGCGACAACTTCGGCCTCTCCCAGCTCCATCAGCTGCGCGGCCGCGTCGGCCGTGGCCGCGAGCGCGGTTACGCGTACTTCCTGTACCCGCCGGAGAAGCCCCTCACCGAGACGGCCCACGAGCGCCTGGCCACGATCGCCCAGCACACGGAGATGGGCGCGGGCATGTACGTGGCGATGAAGGACCTCGAAATCCGGGGTGCCGGAAACCTGCTGGGCGGCGAACAGTCCGGCCATATCGCGGGCGTGGGCTTCGACCTGTACGTACGCATGGTCGGTGAGGCCGTCGCCGACTACCGGGCCTCGCTCGAGGGCGGCGTCGAGGAGGAGCCGCCGCTGGAGGTCAAGATCGAGCTCCCGGTCGACGCACACGTTCCGCACGACTACGCCCCCGGCGAGCGGCTGCGCCTCCAGGCGTACCGTGCGATCGCGTCCGCCACCACGGAGGACGACATCAAGGCGGTCCGTGAGGAACTCACCGACCGCTACGGCAAGCTTCCGGAGCCGGTCGAGAACCTCCTCCTGGTCGCGGGCCTGCGCATGCTGGCCCGCGCCTGCGGCGTCGGCGACATCGTGCTCCAGGGCCCGAACATCCGGTTCGCCCCGGTGGAGCTGCGCGAGTCGCAGGAGCTGCGCCTGAAGCGCCTCTACCCGAAGACGGTGATCAAGCCGGCCCTCCACCAGATCCTGGTCCCGCGTCCGACCACGGGCCGGATCGGCGGCAAGCCGGTCGTCGGCCGTGAACTCCTCGCCTGGACCGGGGAGTTCCTCACGACGATTCTGGGGTCGTGAACAACAGCCCGGTGAGCGACCGGAACGCCTCCTCGGGGTTCCGGTCGCCCAGCGGGTCGGTCAGATTGCCGCTCAGCAGCAGGGTGGCGAAGCCGTGGGCCAGGGACCAGGCGGCCACCCCCGCGAGGCGGGCGTCGTCGCCGCGTCCGGCGGCGGGGAGCCCGCCGACGCCCGCACGCAGCGCCTGTGCCGCGCGGGCCCTGGCCGCGATGAGTTCGGAGTCGTCCGCACGGTAGAGCTCCGGCTGGAACATCACCTGGAAGTGCGCCGGGTGGCCGGTCGCGAACCGCACGTACCGCACGCCCCTCTCCCGTAGGTCCGGAGCGTCGGCGAGGGCATCGGCGAAGAGCCCGTACCCCTCGGCGGCGATGGCCGTCAGCAGTCCCGTGCGGTCCTTGAAGTGGTGGGCGGGGGCCGCGTGGGAGACGCCGGCCCGGCGGGCCAGGTCGCGCAGGCTCAGGGCGCCGGGTCCCTCGGTGCGGATGACATCGAGTGCGGCGGTGAGGACGGCCCGTCGCAGGTCGCCGTGGTGGTAGGTGCGCTCGCTGCTCATGGACAGCACAGTACGCGGAATCTAGTCATTGACAAGTTCGCGGGGGGCGAGGATTCTCTAGAACTAGTCAGTGACAAGATGCGGGTTCGGCCGAAGGGTGGAGACATGTCCGAGGAGTTGGGTCGCGTACGTCAGATGTGGCACCTGCTGGAGCCTCTGCACGCGGTGCTCTACTACGCGCCGGAGGTCTTCGAGGAGGCCGCCGCGCTCGGCTACCGCACCGACGAGCGCTGGCCCAGTTACTTCGCCTGGCGTGCGGCGCCGCTGGGAGCGGCCGGTGCGGAGCGCGTCGTCGACACGTTCTACAGCTTCAGTCCGGACAAGGTGCGGGAGCACGTCCCGGCCGCCTGGTCCGTCGCCTCGCCCGATGCGGTGCTCGCCGCCCGGACGGGGGCGGTCGACCGTGCGTACCGGGCACTGTTCGGGGAACAGGCCACCGGCCCGGAGATCGCCGGGGCCGCGGCCCTGGCCCGACGTGCCGCACAGTCCGCGGACATGACCGGCCGTCCGCTCGCCGGGGCCAACGCCGCTCTGCCCTGGCCGGACGAACCGCACGTGGCGCTCTGGCACGCGGCGACCGTCCTGCGCGAACACCGCGGTGACGGGCATGTCGCCGCGCTCGCCGAGGCGGGGCTGGACCCGGTCGAGTCGCTGGTCTCGTTCGCGGGCATCGGCGCCGCGCGGCCGGAGGTGTTCGAGAGCCGGGGCTGGAGCGACGAGGAGTGGAACGCGGCCCGTGGGCGGCTGGTGAAGCGCGGGCTGTTGGAGGAGGGCGGCGCGGCGACGGAGGCGGGCCGGGCGCTGCGCGCCGAGGTCGAGCGGCGCACGGACGAACAGGCGGTCGCACCCTGGTGGGCGCTCGGAACGACGGAGCGGGAGCGGCTCGTGGAACTCCTGGGGCCGTTGTGGGTGGCGGCGATCGGGTCCGGGCTGCTGCCCTCCGAGACGACGCTCGGCATCGGGAAGGTGTGAACTCCTCCAAGGCGCGGCGCGGTGTGATTCGGGCCGCATCCCGAACGTGCGGCGGCCTTGAAGTCCCGTCAGCGGGGAAGACGTCCGTAGGATCACCGCGTTCGGCTTTCTCCCCGTCAGGACGGTTTCGAGTGATATCTTCCCGCGCGTACCGAGTGATGCTGCCCGCCCTGAGCGCGGCGACCGTGCTGGCCCTGGCGGGCTGCGACCCCGAGGACGTGGCCGCCGAGGGCGGCAGCAGTGGACAACAGGGCGGCGGTTCCGCGGGCGGCTTCGGCGCCAGCCCGCTGAACAACCCCGACGGCACGAAGCCGGGCCTGGCACCCCTCACCAGCGAGGCGGACCGGGCCGCCGCCCGGAAGGTCATCGAGAAGGTGAGCACCAAGGGGCGCGGACCGAAGACCGGTTACGCGCGGGACGAGTTCGGCTACGCCTGGAAGGACTCGGTCGACGGAGTCCCGCTGTCCCGTAACGGCTGCGACACCCGCAACGACCTGCTGGCCAGGGACGGCAAGGACGTCGAGTTCCGGTCGGGTTCGGACTGTGTGGTCGTCTCGATGACCCTCAAGGATCCGTACACCGGCTCGACCATCGAGTGGCGCAAGCAGCAGGCGACGAAGGTCCAGATCGACCATGTCATGCCGCTGTCGTACGACTGGCAGATGGGCGCCTCCCGCTGGCCCGAGGCGAAGCGGCAGCAGATCGCCAACGATCCGCTCAACCTCATCCCGGTGGACGGCCCGGCCAACAACGCCAAGCGGGATTCCGGTCCCGCGTCCTGGCTGCCGCCGTACAAGCAGATCCGCTGCTCCTACGCGGTGCGGTTCGCGCAGGTGTCGCTCAAGTACGCCCTTCCGGTGACCACCGCGGACAAGCGGGCGATGCTGGCGCAGTGCGGCGGCTGACGGGGCCGGGCGGCTGAGAAGCCGTCGCGGACGAGACCCCGGGAGGACGGGCGCCGGGTGCAGGTCGGCCCCTGGCCGCCGCACCGCAGAATTCGGTGGCCGACAGGAATACCGCCGCCTAGCGTGGGGTGGATGGAGCTGACCATCACCACGCTTGCCGCACGCCCCGAGCTTGCCGGGCCCATGCGCGAGATGCCCGAAACCTGGCCGGAGTTCGTCGTGGAGGATCTCGTCGGGTGGGCGAACTACCCGCGGATCGCTGTCGAGTTCCCGGAGTATTCGCTCGTCGCGACGGACCCCGACGGCACGGTCGTCGCACGGGCCTACAGCGTGCCGTTCGCGCTGAATGCCCCCGGCCGAGGAGAGTTGCCCGAGGGCGGCTGGGACCAGGTGCTGCTGTGGGCCTTCTCCGACCTGCGGCGCGGGTCCACGCCGGACACGGTCAGCGCGATCGAGATCTGCGTCGCCAAGGGGTGGCAGGGGAAGGGCATTTCGGGGCGGATGGTCGCCGCGATGCGGGAGAACGCCGGGAGGCTCGGGTTCCGGGAGCTCGTCGCTCCGGTGCGGCCGAGCGCCAAGCACCTGGACGCCTCGGCTCCGATGGAGGAGTACGCCCGCCGGACCCGGGCGGAGGACGGTCTGCCGTACGACCCGTGGCTGCGCGTCCATGTGCGGGCGGGCGCGGTGATCGAGGCGGTGGCGCCGGTGTCGATGACGGTGTCCGGCTCCCTCGCGCGGTGGCGGTCCTGGACCGGGCTGCCGTTCGACGAGGACGGTCCGGTGGAGGTGCCGGGGGCGCTGGTGCCGGTGCACTGTTCGGTGGCGCACGGATACGCGGTGTACGTGGAGCCCAATGTGTGGGTGCGGCACGGGGTGTGAAAACAGCGGGAACCCGCCCGGGCGGGCGGGTTCCTCAGGTGTCAGACGGCCGGTCTCTTCACCGTGAACGGTTTGTCGAACTCGGAGAACTCGACCGTGAGCGGGGTTCCGGTGCTGAAGCCCAGCCTCAGGATGTGGGGCCGGCCCTCCGTGGCGACCGCCGCCGTCCATGTCCCCCGGTCCGCCGTGCCGGTGAGGGACAGAGCGGGCGTGGAGCCGACCGTGGTCGTCCGGCCCTTGCGGGCGGTGGCGCCGCTCCCCGCCAGGCGGTCGAGGAGCCCCTTCCGGTCGCAGTAGCTCAGGGCCTCCGCCGTGTACCGGTCGGAGGGGCGTGCCTTCACCCAGCGGCCCGTCAGTTTCTTGACCTCGGTGTCCACGCTGGTGCGGGACCGGCCCGCGTCCGCGGCCCGCAGCATTGCCTCGTCGGACCGGGTGTAGGCCGTGCCGCCGGTTCTGACCAGCTCCATCGTGCCCGCCGCGCCCATGGACAGGGTCACCGTGCACTCGCCTCTGATGTCGGTGGCGACGTACGCCTGGACGGGGGCGCCGTCCGGCGACTTCGTGCGGACGGTGATGCGTACCGCCTTGGCCGCCCGGGTCGCCGCGAGGGCCTTGTTGACGACCTCGGGGCCGCTGAGCCGGGCGAACGGCGCGGGGTCCCGCTGCTGGGCGAACACCGTGTCGCAGGCGCTGAGTCCCAGGGCGGTGACCACGCAGAGGGACGCCGTCGTAGTACGGAGAGCGGTTGCGGCGATGCCGGCTGGGGGGCGCATGGGCGGGCTCCGTCCTGGGGGAAGGGAGGGGGAGGGGAGAGGCGGGATCAGAGCGTGAGGTCCCACTGGGTGGCGTCGTACGTGAAGCCGGGGTTGACCTCGACCGTCAGGTTCTTCGCGTCCGCCGGGGCGTCGAAGGCGAACTGGACCGTGACCTTCTTGCCGGGCAGGACCGTGCCGCTGAAGCCCTCGCCGACCTTGCCGTCGAAGATCTGCTCGGCGTCCACGCCGTCCTTGCCGGCTCGCGCCTCGACGTTCACGAGCGCCGCGTCGAACTTCTCCTTGCCCGCGTTCTCGATGACGACCGCGATCCGGTAGGCCTTGTTGCCCTTCGTGTGACCGGCGGCGTACGCGTCGGGGGTGTACGAGGTCGCGTCGCCGACCGTGACGGTCAGGTCGTCGTCGTACACGGCGGAGTCACCGGCCTCCAGCGCCTTCCCGGCGTCCTTGTTCTTCTCATTGCTCTTGGCGGAGTCCGAGCCGCCCGCCTTCGGTCCGGCGGAGGCCGTGGTGTCCGACACCGCCTTGTCGAGTTCGTTCACCGCCTCGTCCACCGCCTTGAAGGTGATCACCGCGCCGACCACCGAGAGGATCAGCGCGATCAGGCCGAGGACGGCGCCGAACGTGGCCATGCCCTTGTTGGTGGCCTCGCCGCGCTTGGCGCGACCCCGGCCGACCAGGCCGAGGATCAGGGCGATGAGGCCGAGAATGCCCGCCAGCCAGAAGAAGAACGGGATCAGGCCCGAGACGGCTCCGACGATGCCGAGGATCAGCGCGGAGATGCCGAGCCCGTTGCGGGCCGGGCGCAGGCCGGGCGTCTGGGCCGGGGCGTACGGCTGCTGGGGCTGCGGGGACTGCGGCGGCTGCGTGAACTGGGACATGGCTGTGCCCTCCGGCAAGTGCAGGGATGAGTGGTGAGCGGTTCGTTGCGCCACCTGATGTAGCGACAGGTCAATAACATCAGAGCTTGTGAACCGAGTCAACACAGTTCACAGAAAACTGCGTCGTGCACACTGTGAATCGATGATGGGGGAATGGGTCGGTATGCTCGCGGACACAGCAGGCAGCGCGGACCCGTAGGAACGCATCAGGACCAGGGAGACAGCCAGTGCCGGAGAACTCGACAGAGGTGACCGCGGCCGAAATCGCCCGGCTCGCCGGGGTGGGGCGTGCCGCCGTCAGCAACTGGCGCCGCCGCCACGCAGATTTCCCCAAGCCGGTCGGCGGCACCGAGACCAGCCCGTCCTTCGCTCTCCCCGAAGTGGAACAGTGGCTCCGCGACCAGGGGAAACTGGCTGAAGTCCCGCTCCGCGAACGGGTCTGGCAACAGCTGGCCGGTCACCCGGCCGGCGCCGTCCCCGCCCTCGTGCACACGGGCTGCGCCCTGCTTCTCGTCCGGGACAGGCCCACCGCCTGGCTGGAGATCACCGCCGTGTCGGACGCGCGGATGGCCAAGGTGCTCCACCTCGCCCTGAACAGCCTGCTCACCGCACGCTTCGGACCTGCCACCGGCGACGCGGAAGGAAGTGACGGTGGAGGCGGAACCGGGTACGAACGGGCTGTTCACACGCCCACCGCCGACGAACTGCTCCCGTCCGTCCCCCTGCTGCGGGCGGCCGCCGAACTCGCCGCCGGGACGGGGGCCCGCCAGGCCTTCGAATTTCTCCTCGGCCGTCAGCTCGCCGCCAATCCACGTCAGTTCACCCTCACCCCGCCCGGCCTCGCCGAACTGATGGCCGCGCTCGTCCGGACCGGCGACCGACCCGCCCGCACGGTCCTCGACCCGGCCACCGGCACCGGCGCCCTGCTGCGGGCCGTCAGCAGTCCGACCGCTCTGTACGCGCAGGACGCCGACCCGGATCTTGCCGCGCTCACCGCCCTCCGCCTCGCCCTGCACTCCGACACCGACGGCAGCAATCCCACCGCGCTCGCCGTGCGGACCGGCGACACGCTGCGTGCCGACGCGTTCCCGCGGCTCACCGTCGACGCCGTGCTCTGCCACCCGCCGTTCAACGAACGCAACTGGGGACACGACGAGCTCGCCTACGACCCGCGCTGGGAGTACGGCCTCCCCGCACGCACGGAGTCCGAACTCGCCTGGGTCCAGCACGCCCTGGCCCATCTGCGCGAGGGCGGCACCGCCGTCCTGCTGATGCCCCCGGCCGCAGCGTCACGCCGCTCCGGCCGGCGGATCCGTGCCGATCTGCTGCGCCGCGGCGCGCTGCGTGCCGTGGTCGCCCTCCCGGCGGGCGCGGCACCCCCGTACGGCATCCCGCTCCACCTCTGGGTGCTCCGCAAGCCCGGCGCCGGTGTCCGCCCCTCGCCCGAACTGTTGCTCGTGGACACCGCCGAGCCCGCCGAACCGCCCACGGCGCCCGCATCCGCCCCCGCGTCCGGCGGGCGCGACCGGCTCGACTGGCAGGCGGTGCGCAGTGCCGTGCTGGATGCCTGGGAGCCGTTCGACGGACGGACCCCTTCCGAGCCGGACGTCCCCGTCGGAGCGGCCGGGCAGGAGCGGCCGGGCGTCAGCCGGATCGTCCCCGTCATCGAACTCCTCGACGACGACGTGGACCTGGCCCCCGCCCGCCATCTGCCGTCCCCGGCGGCCGCTGGCGGACCGGGCGAACTCACCCGCGTGCGGGACCGGCTCACCGAGACGCTGCGACTGACCGCGACCCTCACCCCGCCGCCCGCGGACGTCTGCGGCCCGGCGCACTGGCCGCTCACCACCGTCGGCGAACTCGCCCGCGCGGGCGCCCTTCACCTCCGAACCGGAGGTTCCGGCACCGGCACCGGGGCCGCCCCCGTCCCCGTGCTCACGGAACACGACGTCCTCGGTTCCACCGCCCCCTCCGGAACACTCCCCACCGCTCCCGCCGGCTCCGAGGGACCGCCCGAGGAACCGGTCCTCGTCGAGCCGGGCGATGTCGTCGTCCCCGTACTCGGCGGCGGCTCCGTCGCCCGCGTGATCGACGAGGCGACCGCGGGCGCGGCACTGGGCCGCAACCTGCAGCTGCTGCGCCCCGATCCGGCCGCCGTCGACCCATGGTTCCTCGCCGGTTTCCTGCGCGGCACCGCCAACAACCGCCAGGCCAGCAGCTATGCGTCCACCGCCACCCGGCTCGACGCCCGCCGTCTCCAACTGCCGCGGCTGCCACTGGCGGAGCAGCAGCGGTACGGGGAACGGTTCCGCGCCCTGGCCGCGTTCGAGGACGCGCTGCGGCTGACCGGCAGGCTCGGCGGACAGCTCGTCCAGGGGATGTACGACGGTCTGACGGACGGTACGGTCACGCCGGAGTGAGCTGAACCACAACGGTTCCGTACAACCCGGGGGTCGTTGTCGGTGTCGCCCTTTACGCTCAGATCTGCCAGATCTGCGCGCGCACGTGTCCGCATACCCGCACGGGTACGTACGCGTGCGCGCGGGACCTCTCACGACCACGTACCAGGAGCAGCCATGTACGCCCCGGGTCATCCGCCGACGCCGCAGCGCCGGGTCCCCAGCCGGGCCTGGATCGTCTCGATGCGTGTGCTGTTCGTCGTGCTCGCGGTGGGCTCGATCGGTCTGCTGCTGTGGGCGCCGTTGCTGCGGCTGGCGATCGTGCGCCGTCGCGCGTCCGACTGGTGGCTGACCGGGGCAGGCTTCGTGCTGGTCTGCGTGCTCCTGCCGATCATCGGCAGGGAGGACACCAATCCCGACCCCAACGGCATCGACTTCTTCTTCATACCGCTGCTGCTCGTCGCGATCGTCGCCGCCTGCGCGTACTACCTGTACCGGGACATCCGCCACTACGAGCAGCTCACGAAGCAGCAGTTCGGCGGCGGGTATCCGCCTCCGGTGCCGGGGTACGGGTACATGACCACCACGCCCATGCACCAGTCGTTGCCTCCTCGGCCCCAGCAGTACGCGCAACCGCAGCCGCCTCAGTACCGGCCGCAGCCGCAGCCTCACCCGCAGTCCGTGCAGCCCGCGCCCACCCCGCCCCACCGCATCGACCAGGTCCGTGCCGAGCTCGACGAGCTGAGCGACCTCCTCCGTCATGAGGAGGACCGATGAGCGGACGCGTCATCGCCGGACGGTACGAGCTGGCGACCATCCTCGGCCAGGGCGGCATGGGCCAGGTCTGGACGGCGTACGACCAACGCCTCGACCGCCGGGTCGCGGTGAAACTGCTCCGGCCCGACCGGGTCGCGGGTCCCACCGGCAGCGAAGCGGTCGACGAGCTGCGTCGCCGCTTCGTCCGTGAGTGCCGGGTCACCGCCCAGGTCGACCACCCGGGTCTGGTCACCGTCCATGACGCGGGGAGCGACGGTGACGACCTGTTCCTCGTCATGCAGTACGTCGAGGGCTCCGACCTCGCCGACCATCTTGCCGAGCACGACCCGTACCCCTGGCAGTGGTCTGTCGCGGTCGCCGCCCAGCTCTGTGCCGCGCTCTCCGCCGTGCACGCCGTGCCGATCGTCCACCGCGACCTCAAACCCCGCAATCTGATGGTGCGTCCGGACGGCGCGGTCACCGTCCTCGACCTGGGCGTCGCCTCCGTCCTGGACAGCGACACCACTCGTCTCACCCACACCGGCACGCCGATCGGTTCGCCCGCCTACATGGCGCCCGAGCAGGCGATGGGAGGCGCTGTCGGCCCGTACACCGATCTGTACGCGCTCGGCGTGCTCCTCCACGAACTGCTCAGTGGAGATGTGCCGTTCGCCGGCTCCACCGCCCTCGGAGTGCTGCACCGCCACCTCTACGAGCCGCCGCTCCCGGTCCGTCAGATCCGGCCCGAAGTCCCGGAACCCCTCGAATCGCTCGTGCTGCGGCTCCTCGCCAAGGACCCGCAGCACCGCCCGGCGAGTGCCCAGGAGGTGTATGAACACCTCGCCCCCCTCCTTCCGCCGAGCGGCACAGGGCTGCCGACCAGCCCGCTCGACCCGACCCGCCCCTTCCTGCGGCCGCACGCACCGTGGCCCGACCGTGTCACCACCCCGCCCGCCGCGCAGCCCGCGCCGGTGGCCGCGAAACCCGATGTCGCAGCCGCGGTCGACGAGGTCAAGCAGCTGCTCGGGCAGGGCCGGATCACCCAGGCCGTGGACATCCTCGGCGGCATTCTCCCGGCCGCCGCGGAGCAGCACGGCGAGGGTTCGCCGGTGGTCCGCATCCTGCGCAAGCAGTACGCGGCGACGCTGATGGACGACGGGCAGTACCGCCGCGCCCTGCCCGAACTGCGGCGCCTCGCCGACGACCGCGCGGTGGAGGCCGGACCGGCCGACACGCAGACGCTGCAGTACCGCTACGACGCCGCGCACTGCCTGGAACAGCTGGGCGAACCGGCGGCCGCGCTCGCGGAGTACCGGGCGGTCCTGCCGTACTACGAGAACCAGTACGCGACGGGAAACAACCCGGCTCGGTCCTTCGAGATCCGTCAGCGCATCGGGTATCTGCTGCTCGCGGTCGGCGACCACGCGGCGGCGCGCGGACAGCTTCAGGCGCTGCTCCACGACACCGAGCGGATGTACGGGCCGCACCATCCGCTGCCGGTGGAGCTGCGCCGCCAGCTCGACCGGCAGCTGCAGGTCCGCGGCGGCTGAGCGACCCCTGTCCGGTCTGCTCAGCCCGGTCCCGCCAGAGCGAGCCGGGGGCGCCGTCGCAGCAGCACAGCCCGCGCCGCCCCCGTCCCGGCCATGACGAGCAGCGCGCCCGCCCCGACCGCCGATCCCGCCCGCAGCCCGGGCGGCCGGAACGTGCACTGCACGGCGGAACCCCGGGCGGGGACCGGCACCGCGACGAGTCCCAGATACGCGTCCGCGGGCCGCCCCGCGCAGCTCCAGCCCGCTATCCGGGGCGCGGCGACCACGACGGTGCCGCGGCTCCCGGGGGGCAGCTCGGCCCGTATCGCCCTGTCACCGACATGCACGGACGTCGCCCCCGTGCGCTGCAGCCCGGTCACCGCGGCGGTCAGCCGGTCCCGGTCCAGGCAGCCGAGGGGCTCGCGCGGCACGGTCCCCGGGCGGACGGACCTGAGCGTGACCACCACCCGCACCGTCCCGCCCGCCACCGTCGCGCCGGCCACCGGACCGATCCGCTCCATCGCCGCGCGCCGGGACGGCAACATGCCCCTGAGCAGGATCTCCCGGCCCTCGCCCAGCCGCGCCGAGCCGAACACTCCGGGTGTCCACACGTACGCCTCACTGCCCGCCGGACAGCGCGCGCTGAGCAGATACGTACCGCGTCCCACACGGTGGCTGTAGGCGCCCCGGTCCTCGACGGGGGCGCCGTTCACCGCCCGGATGACGGTCCTCGGCACCGTGTAGACCCGCGAACCGAGCAGCACCTCCTGGTTCCGGAACGGTGACCGTCCGAAGGACGGAGCCGGGCCCGGTCCCCGCACGGTCACCAGCGGCGGCACCACGTTCCGGACCACCGTCACCGGCCGGTCGTCCGGCGGCGCGCCCCACCGCTGGTGCGGGTCGCGCGGCCCGCGGATCCGGGCACCGACGGCGAAGATCGCGTCGGTGACGGGGTTGTCGAGGCTCTGGACGGCCCGCCCGTTGGATGTCCAGCCGGCGCCGAGCGCACCGAGCGTGCGGGTCAGCGCGGCCGGAGTGTGGCTGCTGTAGTAGGCGGCGCCCTGACCGCCCACCAGCAGCGGATCGTTGGCGGTGGTCTGCTCCCGGCCGGGGTCGGTGCGGTAACGCGGCCACGCGTCCGCGCCCGCCACCGCGGCAGCCTGGACGCGCTGCCGCTCACCCCAGGGCGCATAGTTGTCGAGCCGGGCGAGACGCTGCCGGTCGGCGAACGCGGTGGTCGCCGCGGCCTGTCCCGCCAGCGCGCCGATCAGCAGCACGGTGGCGAGCAGCGCGCAGCGGCCCCGGCCGAGCAGGACGAGCGCGGCGGCGGTCGCCACCAGACCGGCCGCGAACAGCGGGTACGTCCAGTGCGAGACGAGATCACTGGCGGCCGCCCCTGCCGCGATCAGCATCAGCACCGCGCATCCGGCGAACAGGGCGCGGCGCCCCGGCCGGCCGTGCGAGACCGAGAGCCAGGCGGCTACCACCAGCAGTCCGGCGAGCACGAACGTCTGCCGGTACGGACTGCCGTTGGGCGTCGCGAAAGCGTGCCAGAGCAGATGGGTCGGCCCCCACTGCATCGACAGCGCGACCCCGGCCACCAGCCCGGCCCACGCCCACCGCTCGCGCCGCGGTACCGCCGTCTGGAAGGCGAGCACACAGGCCGGCAGCAGGGCGACCGTGCCCAGGAAGAGCGCCGGGGTGAAGAAGTCATAGGTGCCGGGAAGCAGCCGGGCAAGGACATCGGGCCAGGCCGCGGGGCGGAACGTCCGGTCCCAGCCGGGATAGGCGTGTCTCGTGCCGAGATAGACGGGAAGCAGGACGGGCGCCGCGAGACCGGTCCCCAGCAGCACGGTCCGGGCCGCCCGCACCAGCCCCCGTACCCTCGTCCCCTTCTCACCCACCGTCAGCAGCCGTACCACCAGTACCAGTACGGCCCCCAGGGTCGCCATGTACGCCGTATAGAAGTTGGCGGCCCACACGACCGCGACGAGCAGCGGTGCCACCACGCGGCGGCGCCCCGTCCGCGCCCATTCACCGGCCAGGCAGAGCAGCGGGAGGGCGATCAGTCCGTCGAGCCACATCGGGTTGTACGCGGCTTCGGCGACCGACCAGCCGCACAGCGCGTACGCACTGCCGAACACTCCCGCCACCCAGTGGCGTCCGCCGCGCAGGGTCAGAAGCAGACAGGCCATCGCCGCCGCGGCCGACGCCATCTTCAGGACCGTCACCACGTACACCGCGAGGTCGATGCGATCCCGCGGAAAGACCCCGACGAGCAGCGCGAACGGGCTGGTCAGATAGGTGCCGAGGTCCGGCAGGAAGCTGGTCCCGTATCCGGACGACCAATTCAGGAACAGCCCGCCGTCGGTGTTTCCGTGCAGCAGGTCCCAGAGCCGGAGGTGGAACGGAACGAACTGATTTCCCAGGTCACTGACACTCCTGGTGTGCGGCCCGAACGGAAAGCTGCGGGCCGCCGCATCGCCCGCGCACACGGTGACGGCGGTGATCAGTGCGGCGAGCCCGGCCGCGGCCGGGCGGGGGCGGAAGGTCGGCATACGGAGGAATATGGCAGCCACGGGTGAGTGAACCGTGTCGAACTGTTTCCTCCATAGTTCAATTCACGTAATGGTTGCTCACTATCCATGTGAAGCATCTCTATCTGACTGACCGACAGGGTGAGTTAATCCCGTGCTGATCTCGCTGGTGGTGCCTTGTTTCAACGAGGAGGAGATCCTCGGATGCTTCCATGCGCGTGTCACGGAGCAGATGACGCGGCTGGGGCATGATTTCCAGCTGGTCTACGTCGACGACGGCAGCGCAGACCGCACGCTTCCGGTTCTGGAGGAGCTGGCCGCCACCGATCCGCGGACCCGCTACCTCTCCTTCAGCCGGAACTTCGGCAAGGAGGCCGCCATGCTCGCCGGCCTCCAGCATGCCGACGGCGACGCGGTCGTCATCATGGACGCCGACCTCCAGCACCCGCCGGAGCTCATCGGCCGCATGCTGGAGGAGCACGCCCGCGGCTACGACCAGGTCATTGCCCGTCGCACCCGCAAGGGCGACCGTCTCACCCGCACCCTCGGCGCCCGCTCCTACTACTGGCTGATCAATCGTCTGGTGGACGTGGAACTGGTCGACGGTGTCGGAGACTTCCGGCTGCTGTCCCGGCGTACCGTCGACGCCGTCCTCGAACTCACCGAGTACAACCGGTTCTCCAAGGGACTGTTCGCCTGGGTCGGATTCCCGACGACGACCTTCGGCTACGAGAATGCCGTCCGCGAGCAGGGCAGCTCCGCCTGGACCTTCGGCAAGCTCCTCAACTACGGACTCGACGGACTGCTCTCGTTCAACAACAAGCCACTGCGCGCCGCCTTATACCTGGGCATGGTGCTGATGTCCGTCGCCCTCGTCTATGCCGCCTGGATCGTCGGGTTCGCCCTGATGAAAGGCGTGGACACGCCCGGCTATGTGACGCTCATCGTCGTGGTCACGGCTCTTGCCGGGGTGCAGATGGTGATAGTGGGTGTGGTCGGTGAGTACGTCGGCCGCATCTACTACGAGGTGAAGCGGCGCCCGCACTTCCTGGTGAAGGCCGGCAATACCGTCGTACCGAATCAGCAGGCACGGGAGTTCGTACGCCGATGACGGTCCGGGCGCAGATGATCCGCTTCGCACTCGTCGGCGTCGTGAATACCGGTACGTACTACGTCTGCTATCTGGCCCTGCTGACCAGGCTGCCGTATCTGGCCGCGCATGTGATCGCGTTCGCGTTCAGCATGACCGGCTCGTTCCTGCTGAACTCGTACTTCACCTACCGGACCCGCCCCACCTGGCGGAAGTTCCTGCTCTTCCCGCTGACCAACGCCGCCAATTTCGCCATCACGACCGGGGGCGTCTGGCTGCTGGTCGACCTCGCCGGATTCAGCAGCCGGTACGCACCGCTGGTCGCGGCGGTGGTGGCCATCCCGATCACGTTCGTGGTCTCCCGCGTGATCATGTTGCGGCCGGAAACGGCCGTGGAGGGACGCTGAACAGGCCCACATCCCCAACTCCTCCCGAATCGTTGGTCGAATCAGTGGCCGGGATCACGCCCACTGCCTAACATCGATCACCGCAAGGTCTTGTGCGCCCGCCCGTCGCCCGGCCACCACCCCGCAAGGGGGGGGGCGCGGCGCGCCGCACCTGCTGTCTCAATCTCCCCGGGAGGCTCCTTTGCACCGCCGCCGTCGCACCGCGCTCGTCGTCTCCGCCGCCATGCTCGTCGCGGCGCCGCTTCTCTCCGCCTGCGGCAACCAGGCCCACCCGGGTGCCGCAGCCGTGGTCGGCGGGGACCGCATCGAGGTGTCCACCGTGCAGGCGCAGGTGGCGGACGTACGCACCGCGCAGAACGAGTCCGACCAGTCCGTGCAGCTCATCAACAAGTCCGGGCAGCTCAGCCGGGCCAAGCTGCACGGGCTGATCTTCGACCGGATCCTGGACAAGGCCGCCGCGGACGCGGGAGTCGAGGTCAGCCGCAAGGAGGTCCAGGAGATGCGGCAGTCGGCGGTCTCCCAGTCCGGTGGAGAGGCACAGCTGCGGGCGATGATGCTGCAGCAGAGCTGGGTCGCCCCGAACCAGATCGATGCCGTCCTGCGCGAGCAGGTCCAGCTGTCGAAGCTCGCCCAGACGTTCGGTGCCGACCTGCAGCAGCCTGCCGGGCAGAAGGCCGTCGGCGACGCGCTCAGCGCGGCGTCGAAGTCGCTCCACATCGACGTCAACCCGCGCTTCGGCACCTGGGACAACAAGCAGACCCAGCTCGCCAACTACAAGGCCCCGTGGATCACCCAGGTCACCAAGCCGGCCCAGCAGGAAGCCGCAGCCGGCGCCTAGGGCGTGTGTCGGAAGTCCCGCCGTCCGTCCGAAGGGTGGGCCCGGCGGCGTCCGGTGCGTGCGATCGCAAGGCGGAGGGTCGTCCTCGTACGGGACGTACTCGGGCGAGCCCGACAACGCAGCGAGCGTGCGTGCCGGGCGTCGCGGGGCAGGCGGGACTTCCGACACACGCCCTAGTGCCGGGAGGGGCACCAGCCAGGGTCTTTCGTCTGGATCACGCAGGGCTCGCGGGATCCGGCCCGATCCAGACGAAAGACCCAGGGCGTCCGGTCGGTCGGGCCGGTCGCGCGCCCCCTAGTAGGTTGGTGGGGTGAACGCTGAAGACCCCGGTCGTATCGTCCTGCTCACCGCCAGCCACCGGGTCGCGCCCGGACTGCTGTCCTGGCCCGCCTGGCAGACGCTGCACGCCGCCGACCGGGTGCTCTGCGCCGAGTCCGACCACCCCCAACTGCCGTACCTGCGCGAGGCCGGCGTCACCGTCGAGCACGCCGCGCCCACCGCGCAGGAACTCGTCGACGCCTGCGCGGGCGGCCGGACCGTGGTGGTCGTGACCAGTGGCGAGGGCAACCAGCCGCTGACGGACGGGCTGGCCCGGCTGGCCGGCTCGGGCCGGGTGCAGATGCCGAACCTGGAGCTGCTGCCCGGTTCGTACGATCTGCCCGGCGCTCGTCTCCTCGACCTCGTCCAGGTCATGGACCGGATCAGGGTCGAGTGCCCGTGGACCTCGCAGAAGACCCACGAGGGGCTTGCCAAGTACGCCATCGAGGAGGCGTACGAACTCGTCGAGGCGATCGAGGACGGCGACCGCGACGAACTGCGCGAGGAACTCGGCGACGTCCTTCTCCAGGTCGTCTTCCACGCCCGGATCGCGGAGGAGGACACGGACGAACCGTTCTCCGTCGACGATGTCGCCGCGACCCTCGTCGAGAAGCTGATCCACCGCCATCCGCATGTCTTCGGTGACGAGACCGCCGAGACCCCGGAGGACGTCCACGCGCACTGGCTGCGTACCAAGGCCATCGAGAAGCAGCGGGACTCGGTCACCGACGGCGTCCCGCTCGGGCAGCCCGGGCTGGCGCTGGCCGCGAAGCTGGCGAGCCGGGTCCGCGCCGCCGGACTCGATGTGCCGCTCCCGACGGGCGACAGCATCGGTTACGAACTCCTCGCCCTTGCCGTACGCGCCGAACAGGACGGCACGGACCCCGAGGCCGCCCTGCGCGCTGCGGGCCGCGCCTACCGGGACGCGATCCTCGCCGCGGAGGCCAACGGATAACGTCAGGGGGTGAACGACAGCCCCGCCGACGCCCCCGAACTCTTCACCTGGGAGTTCGCCACCGACCCGTACCCGGCCTACGCCTGGCTGCGCGAGCACAGTCCCGTGCACCGCACCGCGCTGCCCAGCGGGGTCGAGGCATGGCTCGTGACGCGGTACGAGGATGCCCGGCAGGCCCTCGCCGACACCCGGCTCTCCAAGAACCCTGCGCACCACGACGAGCCGGCGCACGCCAAGGGGAAGACCGGCATCCCGGGCGAGCGCAAGGCGGAGCTGATGACGCATCTGCTGAACATCGACCCGCCCGACCACACCAGACTGCGCCGGCTGGTCTCGAAGGCGTTCACGCCGCGCCGGGTCGCCGAGTTCGCCCCGCGCGTGCAGGAGCTGACGGACCACCTCATCGACAACTTCATCGAGGAGGGATCCGCGGACCTCATCCACGACTTCGCGTTCCCGCTCCCCATCTACGCGATCTGTGACCTGCTTGGCGTCCCGCGCGAGGACCAGGACGACTTCCGGGACTGGGCGGGGATGATGATCCGCCACGGCGGTGGTCCGCGCGGCGGGGTGGCCCGGTCGGTGAAGAAGATGCGCGGCTATCTCGCGGAGCTCATCCACCGGAAGCGGGAGAACCCGGGGGAGGACCTGATCTCGGGGCTGATCCGGGCGAGCGACCACGGCGAACACCTCACCGAGAACGAGGCCGCCGCCATGGCTTTCATCCTCCTCTTCGCGGGATTCGAGACGACGGTCAATCTCATCGGCAACGGGGTGTACGCCCTGCTGCGCAATCCGGAGCAGCGGGAGCGGCTGCAGCGCTCGCTCGACGCGGGGGAGAGTGGGCTGCTGGAGACCGGCATCGAGGAACTGCTGCGGTACGACGGTCCGGTGGAGCTGGCGACCTGGCGGTTCGCCACCGAGCCGCTGACCCTCGGCGGGCAGCGGATCGCGGCGGGCGACCCCGTACTGGTGGTGCTCGCCGCCGCCGACCGGGACCCGGAACGGTTTACGGACCCGGACACGCTGGACCTCGCGCGGCGTGACAATCAGCACCTCGGATACGGGCACGGCATCCATTACTGCCTGGGAGCACCGCTTGCCCGACTGGAGGGGCAGGCTGCCCTGGCCACGCTGCTGAGGCGCCTCCCGGACCTGCGGCTTGCGGTGAAACCTACCGATTTGCGGTGGCGTGGCGGGCTCATCATGCGTGGACTGCGCACGCTCCCGGTGGAGTTCGGTCCCGGCCTGCGGTGCGGTGAAAGTGACACTCTGTCAACCCTGTGACTTTCACGTGATCTGCGCTGCATCGACTTGTGACAAGCGTTCGAGTGCCGCTACGTTCACCGTTCGACTCACCAGTCACTTGTCAGTCACACGGAAGGCAATCCCATGGGCTCCGCGAACGGCAGGCACCGTCGCCCTCGCCAGGCACCCGCGATCGTCGTCGCCGCAGGCGTGACCGGTTCGGCCATCGCCATCCCCCTGCTCGGCGCGGCCGGTGCGCACGCCGCCGACGCCACGACCTGGGACCAGGTCGCAGAGTGCGAGAGCGGCGGCATGTGGAGCGCCGACCTCGGCAACGGCTTCTATGGCGGTCTTCAGTTCTCGCAGGACGACTGGAAGGCGTACGGCGGTAAGGCGTACGCCCCGCGCGCCGACCTCGCCAGTCGCGCGCAGCAGATAGCGGTCGCCGAGAAGGTCCTGGACGATCAGGGGCCGAAGGCGTGGCCCAGCTGTGCGGCGATCTCCGGGCTCACGGAGGACGGGTCGTTGCCGGGGGTCGACCCGGGAGTCGTGCCGTCGGCCGAACCGGCGGAGAACGAGGATGAGTCCGGGGCGCCGTCCGCCGAGGCGTCCGCCACGCCTTCGGGCAAGGCGTCTCACAAGCCGTCAGCCACGCCGTCGTCCAAGAAGTCTGATTCACCCGACTCGCACCGAAAGTCTGGCTCGTCCGGCAATGAGACGGGTGGTAAGCACCGCGGTGCGCCGGCCTCCGAGGTGAGCCAGGGCGCGGACAGGGGCGGCGACCGGGACTCGGGTCGGCATGTTTCCCGCGGTAACAGTGAGGGGCGCGACACGCGCGCGGCGGCGACAGGCGGCGATTACACCGTCCGGCCGGGCGACAGCCTCTCGGCGATTGCTGACGCACAGAAGGTTCCCGGTGGATGGCCCGCTCTCTATGAGGCGAACAAGGGTGCGGTCGGCAGTGACCCGGACCTCATCCTGCCTGGCCAGGGTCTCGATCTCGGCGTGAAGTCGAAGTGAGGGCAGTCTGATAAACGGCTAAAAGCACCCCAAAAATCGGGGTAGTTCAGGGGCCTATGTCCGCTTATACGTAAGTGAGACATGGGTCTCTTTGTGTCAACTGGCGTGTCGCGTCTGCCGGGTCTGTCCGCACCGCTCCTCACCTGCGAAAACACTGTGCGATCGGATGCATGTAAGGACTGATTGTCCGTTATGCCCATCTTTGAATGTCGAGGTTGCGTACGTTTACGGTCGGAACCGCTCGCACCGCGGGCCCCGTCGACCGTCACGCCGAATCCTGCCGTCGGTCGAAGGGAACAGACGCGTAAAGCGCCGTAGGCAGGAGCGGGGGACCCAGGTAAGCCGCCGGGCCCGATGGCCGAAAGACCGTCAGGACCGGCTCGGGGTGAAGTCGCGTGCTAGGACATGCGACCGGGCAACTCACTTGGCCCGAACCCGACAGCTCACCTCGTAGGCGTCGGTGAGGAGAAGTTCCATGCTGCTGAACAGCAAGGGCAAGCACCGTCGCCCGTCCAAGGCCGTCCGTGTCGCCACGCTCGCCGGCGTCACCGGTGCCGCCATCGCCGCTCCCCTGATGGGTGCGACCGGTGCCTCCGCAGCCTCCGTCGCCACGTGGGACGCCGTCGCCCAGTGCGAGTCCGGTGGCAACTGGTCCATCAACACCGGCAACGGCTACTACGGCGGCCTGCAGTTCTCGCAGTCCAGCTGGGCCGCCGCCGGTGGTACCCAGTACGCCCCGCGCGCCGACCTGGCCACCAAGGCTCAGCAGATCGCCACCGCCGAGAAGCTTCTTGCCATGCAGGGCCCGGGTGCCTGGGGCTGCGCCGGCGCCGGCGGCCTGAAGAACGACGGTGTCGACCCGGGCGTCGACACCGGCTCCACCGCGAAGCAGAGCGCCCCGGCGCAGGAGTCGAAGCAGGCCGCGCCGAAGCGGGTCGAGCGCACCGAGGCCCCCGCCGCCTCCCGCGCGAACCGCGGTACCGCCCCCAAGGCCGCGACCAAGAAGACCGTCACCACGCCGACCGGCGCGAAGGTCGCCAAGGGCGACGGCGAGTACAAGGTGAAGTCCGGCGACTCTCTCAGCAAGATCGCCGCGCAGCACGAGGTGAAGGGCGGCTGGCAGCAGCTCTTCAAGCTGAACAAGGACATCGTCGAGGACGCCGACCTGATCTACCCGGGTCAGCAGCTCCATCTGACGAAGTAGGACGGGCCTCCGTATCTACGGGCTCCCCGTAGATACGGGCTCTCTCCTCCCCGAGCACCCCGACCCGGCGCGGATTCCCCCGTACGCGCCGGGTCGGGGTTTCTGCCTCAGCGTTCAACTGTTGTCCTTACCGTCCAGTAGAAATCTGGATCTTTGCCCTGCTATGAGTTCCCTTGGGTCCTTTTTCGTCCCAGGAGGCGGGCGGTCGGCGAACCCAGGTGGCCCAGCCGGTTAGGCTCTTGTCGCAAGGCCAAAGCGACCCTGCACAACCAGCGTCATATCCCAGAAGGAGATGCCTCGTGCCGTCCATCGACGTCGTCGTAGCCCGGGAAATCCTCGACTCCCGCGGAAACCCCACGGTCGAGGTCGAGGTCGGCCTCGACGACGGCAGCACGGGCCGTGCTGCTGTTCCGTCCGGCGCCTCCACCGGTGCGTTCGAGGCCATTGAGCTTCGCGACGGTGACCCCAACCGCTACCAGGGCAAGGGCGTCGAGAAGGCCGTCCTCGCCGTGATCGAGCAGATCGGCCCGGAGCTCGTCGGCTACGACGCGACCGAGCAGCGGCTGATCGACCAGGCCATGTTCGACCTGGACGCCACCGAGAACAAGGGCTCGCTCGGCGCCAACGCCATCCTCGGCGTCTCGCTGGCCGTCGCACACGCCGCGTCCGAGGCCTCGGACCTGCCGCTGTTCCGCTACCTCGGTGGCCCGAACGCGCACCTGCTGCCCGTCCCGATGATGAACATCCTCAACGGTGGGTCGCACGCCGACTCCAACGTGGACATCCAGGAGTTCATGATCGCGCCGATCGGCGCGGAGTCCTTCTCCGAGGCCCTGCGCTGGGGCGCCGAGGTCTACCACACGCTGAAGAAGGTCCTGAAGACCAAGGGTCTGTCGACCGGTCTCGGCGACGAGGGCGGCTTCGCGCCGAACCTGGAGTCGAACCGCGCAGCCCTGGACCTCATCCTCGAGGCCATCAAGGAAGCCGGTTACGCCCCGGGCAAGGACATCGCGCTCGCGCTCGACGTCGCCGCCTCGGAGTTCTACAAGGACGGCAAGTACGAGTTCGAGGGCAAGTCCCGCTCGGCCGCCGAGATGACCGAGTACTACGAGGAGCTCGTCTCCGCGTACCCGCTGGTGTCCATCGAGGACCCGCTGTACGAGGACGACTGGGCCGGCTGGAACGTCATCACCCAGAAGCTCGGCGCCAAGGTGCAGATCGTCGGTGACGACCTGTTCGTCACCAACCCGGAGCGCCTGGCCCGCGGCATCGAGGAGGGCTCCGCCAACGCCCTGCTCGTCAAGGTCAACCAGATCGGTTCGCTGACCGAGACCCTGGACGCCGTCGAGCTCGCCCAGCGCAACGGCTTCAAGTGCATGATGTCCCACCGCTCCGGCGAGACCGAGGACGTCACCATCGCCGACCTCGCCGTCGCGGTGAACTGCGGCCAGATCAAGACCGGCGCCCCGGCCCGCTCGGACCGCGTCGCCAAGTACAACCAGCTGCTGCGCATCGAGGAGATCCTCGACGACGCGGCGGTGTACGCGGGCCGCTCCGCGTTCCCGCGCTTCAAGGGCTGATCGCAGGCCCGGCATCGGGCAAAGGCCCCGGCCTCCGTCCGTCCTCGCACTCGGTCCCGTACCGTGTGCGGGGACGGACGTGCGTAGTGGGGAGGCGGAGACATGGCCGCGAAGGACCGGGAACGGTTCTCCACCGCGACCCGGCTGCGACTGCTCGGTGAGCAGACCGCCGCCCGCGTCTACCGGTCCCAGAACCGCCGCCAGGCCCGCCGTTCCCGGCTCACCGGTCGGGCCGCGTTCCTCGCCCTGGTCGTCTGCTCCCTGGTGGTGGCGCTCGCGTACCCGATGCGGCAGTACGTGTCGCAGCGCGACGAGATCGCCGACCAGGAGCGGCTGGCGCAGGAGGCCGAGAAACGCACCGAGGAGCTGCGCGACGAGAAGGCGCGCCTCCAGGACGACGCGTACATCCGGCGGCTGGCCCGGGAACACCTGCACTACGTGAGTCCCGGGGAGACCAGCTACACGGTGATCGACCCCGACGCGGCGAAGGAGCGCAGCGGAGGGGCGAAGGAGACCGACCGGCCGTGGCACTCCAACCTGTGGGACGGCGTGGACAGCGCCGACCGCAACTGACTTCTCATTTCCCTTAGTTCACCTCGTCCCCGCAGCACTGTGCGGAGTCGTGGTTCACACATCCGAGTAGATCCAAGGCAGGCATGGAAACGCCCCCTCCCCAGACCGAGTCCACCACGCCCACCGAGGCGGACATCGCCGCGTTCCAGCAGCAGCTCGGCCGCCCGCCGCGCGGGCTGCGCGCGATCGCGCACCGCTGCCCGTGCGGCAACCCGGACGTGGTCGAGACGTCCCCGCGGCTGGAGGACGGTACGCCGTTCCCGACGACGTACTACCTGACGTGCCCGCGCGCGGCTTCCGCCATCGGCACGCTGGAGGCGAACGGCGTCATGAAGGAGATGACGGAGCGTCTGGCCACGGACCCGGAGCTGGCGGCCGCGTACCGTGCCGCGCATGAGGACTACATCGCCCGGCGCGACGCCATCGAGGTGCTGGAGGGCTTTCCCAGCGCGGGTGGCATGCCGGACCGGGTGAAGTGCCTGCACGTGCTGGTGGGGCACTCGCTGGCGGCGGGGCCGGGCGTGAACCCGCTGGGCGACGAGGCGATCGCGATGCTGCCGGAGTGGTGGCGCAAGGGGCCGTGCGTCACGCCGTGCGGGCCCCCGGACGAGGGCTGACCGCGCCCGGGGGCTCCGCCCCCGGGATCCACGCCCCTCGACCGCCGGAGGGGATCGAATCGGCGTCGGAGGGGCTTGGACCGGCGCCGGAGAGCTTGAAGACACAGGAGTACTCATGACGCGCGTGGCCGCCATCGACTGCGGTACCAACTCGATCCGTCTGCTCGTCGCCGACGCCGACCCCGCCACCGGTGAGCTCACCGAGCTCGACCGGCGGATGGAGATCGTCCGGCTCGGCCAGGGCGTGGACCGCACCGGCCGGCTCGCCCCCGAGGCGCTGGAGCGGACCTTTGCCGCCTGCCGCCAGTACGCGGCCGTCATCAAGGAGTACGGCGCGGAGAAGACCCGCTTCGTCGCGACCTCCGCCTCCCGCGACGCGGAGAACAGGGACGAGTTCGTCGGCGGCGTTCTGGACATCCTCGGCGTCGAGCCCGAGGTGATCAGCGGCGACCAGGAGGCCGAGTTCTCCTTCGACGGCGCCACCAAGGAGCTCGAGGGCAGCGACCACCTGCCGAAGCCCTATCTGGTGGTGGACATCGGCGGCGGTTCCACCGAGTTCGTCGTCGGCGACGACCGGGTCCTGGCCGCGCGGTCGGTGGACATCGGCTGCGTACGGATGACCGAGCGCCATCTCGTACGCGACGGTGTCGTCACCGACCCTCCCACGCTCGTTCAGATCACCGCGATCCGCGCGGACATCGACGCCGCCCTCGATCTGGCCGAGGAGACCGTCCCGCTCACCGAAGCCGCCACGCTCGTCGGCCTCGCCGGCACCGTCACCACCGTGGCCGCGATCGCGCTGGGACTGGAGGAGTACGACTCCGAGGCGATCCACCACTCCCGGATCTCCTTCGAGCAGGTTCAGGAGATCACCGGACGACTTGTCACCTCGACCCACGCCGAGCGTGCCGCGATCCCCGCGATGCACCCGGGGCGGGTCGACGTGATCACTGCCGGGGCGCTCGTCCTGCTGGGCGTGATGAAGCGGACCGGGGCCCGCGAGATCGTCGTCAGCGAGCACGACATTCTCGACGGGATCGCCTGGTCCATCGCATAGCCGGGAGGCCGCCGGCAGACCGTTCGAAAGGGTGCCCGAAAGGCTGTTCGCGAGGGTGCGGGAGGAGACGCCGAGAACGCGCTCATGCGCACTCCCGCCTGCACCTTTGAGCCGTCGGGAGCCCCTGCGGGACCCCTTCGGGAGATGCGCCGCGAGGAAGTTCGTGAACTTCTTCACAAGGAATTCGGTCTCTCGGTGCGCACTTCTGCTCCGTACGGGTCCCTGCGACCGTCCGCGGGCCCGTTCGCTGCGCATACGGGACGGTTCCGGACGTGTCGCTGGAGTGTTGGTCGAAGGGGTGGTTCACCCCGCCTGCGGGGCTCAACGGCCAGCTCACAAGCGGTGAACAACGTTCGCCGTCGCATTGTGGTTCCCTCGCGGCGCCATGACCTCGGTCACGGGGGCGGCGGAGTGTAGCAGAGGGTGGGCGATACCTTGTGAAGGGGCTCACGAGCATGCCCCCCGAGGGGGGTGGATACTCGATGGCATGAGCACCACGGAGCGTCCCAGGATCCTCGTAGTAGGCGGTGGGTACGTAGGCCTGTACGCAGCTCGACGCATTCTCAAGAAGATGCGCTACGGAGAGGCGACCGTCACGGTCGTCGACCCGCGCTCGTACATGACGTACCAGCCCTTCCTCCCCGAAGCCGCCGCCGGCAGCATCTCCCCGCGGCATGTCGTCGTCCCGTTGCGACGCGTGCTGCCGAAGGCGGAGGTTCTGACCGGTCGGGTCACCACCATCGATCAGGACCGCAAGGTCGCCACGGTCGCGCCGCTCGTCGGCGAGGCCTACGAGCTGCCCTTCGACTACCTCGTCATCGCGATGGGCGCCGTCTCCCGTACCTTCCCGATCCCCGGCCTGGCCGAACAGGGCATCGGTATGAAGGGCATCGAGGAGGCCATCGGCCTGCGCAACCACGTTCTCGAGCAGCTGGACAAGGCCGACTCGACGACCGATGAGGACGTCCGCCGCAGGGCGTTGACGTTCGTCTTCGTGGGCGGCGGCTTCGCCGGTGCGGAGACCATCGGCGAGGTCGAGGACATGGCCCGCGACGCGGCGAAGTACTACACGAACGTGAAGCGCGAGGACATGCGCTTCATCCTCGTCGACGCCGCCGACAAGATCCTTCCCGAGGTCGGCCCGAAGCTGGGCACCTGGGGCCGGGAGCACCTGGAGTCCCGTGGTGTCGAGGTCTTCCTCTCGACCTCCATGGACTCCTGCATCGACGGTCACGTCGTCCTGAAGAACGGCCTCGAGGTCGACTCCAACACCATCGTGTGGACGGCCGGCGTGAAGCCGAACCCGGCGCTGGCCCGCTTCGGCCTGCCGCTCGGTCCGCGCGGTCACGTGGACACGTCCGAGAAGCTCCAGGTGCAGGGCACCGACTACATCTGGGCCGCGGGCGACAACGCCCAGGTTCCGGACATGGTCGGCCGCAGGGCCGGTAACCCGAACGCCTGGTGCCCGCCGAACGCCCAGCACGCGCTGCGTCAGGCCAAGGTCCTCGGCGACAACGTCATCTCCGGGATGCGCGGCTTCCCGCAGAAGGAATACAGCCACGCCAACAAGGGTGCGGTCGCCGGTCTCGGCCTGCACAAGGGCGTCGCGATGATCGTCATGGGCAAGATGAAGATCAAGCTCAAGGGCCGTCTCGCCTGGTACATGCACCGTGGCTACCACGGCATGGCGATGCCGACCTGGAACCGTAAGATCCGGATCTTCGCCGACTGGACCCTTGCGATGTTCCTCAAGCGCGAGGTCGTCTCGCTCGGCGCCATGGAGACGCCGCGCGAGGAGTTCTACGAGGCCGCCAAGCCGACCCCGGCTCCGGCCGCCGCCAAGTCCGAGGGCGAGAAGGCCAAGGCCTCCTAGCCCGGGCTCCGGTCCGCCGGATCCTGTCCGTACGACGCCCGAAGGGGCCGCCCGCCATCCGTGGTGCGGGCGGCCCCTTCGGCGTGTCCGGAGGCCGGGAGTGACCTCCCGGAAAGTGCATGCGGTGTACAGGTATTTTGCCGTTCCATTGCGCCACTGCGGGATGGCGTTGGCGCCGGAGAGTGTTGACGGGGTGTACCTCGTCGTGGCACCACGGGTGCATGGCGTGGTTCGAGGCATGTTTGGGCATGTTTGGGCTCGTTGGGAAACACCATCACGGAGGTGTACGCCATGGCAGACGCCGCGTTGCGGCTGACCGCTCTCGCCGAGGAGTTGCTTGGAGAACCCCTGCCGGTCCGGATCCGGGCCTGGGACGGCAGCGAATCCGGACCGCCCGGAGCCCCCGTTCTCGTCATCCGGAACCGCCGCGCGTTGCGCCGGCTGCTCTGGAAGCCGGGCGAACTGGGCCTGGCCCGCGCCTGGGTGGCCGGCGAACTCGACATCGACGGCGATCTCTACGAGACGCTGGATCTGATGGCCGGACTGCTCTGGGAGCGCGGCGCGGACGCGAAGGACACCGTCCACCCGATCCGGAACCCGAAGCTCCGGACCGCTGCCCGGAGCCTGCTGCACCTGGCGGGTCCCTGGCCGCCACCGCCCCCGCCCGTCGAGGAGGTCCGCCGCCGCACCGGCCCCCTCCACACCAAGCGTCGCGACAAGGAGGCCATCAGCCACCACTACGACGTGGGCAATGACTTCTACGAACTGGTCCTCGGCCCGTCCATGGTCTACTCCTGCGCCTACTGGGAGGACGACGGAAACCTGGAGGACGCCCAGCGCGACAAGCTCGACCTGGTCTGCCGCAAGCTCGCGCTGAAGGAGGGCGACCGCCTCCTCGACGTCGGCTGCGGCTGGGGCTCCATGGCCATCCACGCGGCCCGCGAGTACGGCGCCCGGGTCACCGGGGTGACCCTCTCCGTCGAACAGGCCGCATACGCCCGCAAGCGCATCGCCGAGGAAGGACTGACCGACCGGATCGAGATCCGGGTCCAGGACTACCGGGACGTCAGGGACGGCCCGTACGACGCCATCTCGTCGATCGGCATGGCCGAGCACGTCGGCTCGGTCCGCTACCGCGAGTACGCCGACGACCTCTACGCCCTTCTGAAGCCGGGCGGCCGGCTGCTCAACCACCAGATCGCCCGCCGCCCCGAACGGGACGAGTCCGCGTACCACGTGGACGAGTTCATCGACGCGTACGTCTTCCCCGACGGCGAACTCGCCCCGCTGGGCCGGACCGTCGCCACGCTCGAGGAAGCCGGCTTCGAGGCCCGCGACGTCGAGTCGATCCGCGAGCACTACGCACTGACCCTGCGCAGCTGGGTCGCCAATCTGGAGGAGCACTGGGACCGGGCGGTCACGATGACCTCGCCCGGCCGGGCCAGGGTCTGGCGCCTCTACATGGCCGCCTCCGCCCTGTCCTTCGAGCACAACAAGATCGGGGTCAACCAGATCCTCGCGGTGCGTCCGGTGGACGACGGGTCCTCCCGGATGCCGCTGCGCGCCCGCGAATGGAAGGCGTCCGCGACCGGCTGAACATGTACGGGCGCAGAGAGGGCCGGTACCCGCAGCTCCAGCTTGCGGGTACCGGCCCTCCGTATCAGGGGTTCACTGCCGGGGGCTCACTCGTCACTCGGTCTTGATCGCCGTCAGCATGTTCAGCTTCGCGGCGCTGCGGGCCGGCCAGAGCGAGGCCAGCACGCCCACCAGCGCCGCCAGCACCAGGAAGACCGCGATCCGGTCCCACGGGATCACCAGGGCGTAGTCCGGGATGGAGGAGGCCAGCGTCCGGCCGATCGCCCAGCCGAGGAACGTACCGAGCGCGACCCCGACCACCGCGCCGAAGACCGAGATGACCACGGCCTCCAGCCGGATCATGCGCTTCACCTTGCGCCGGTCCAGACCGATCGCCCGGAGCATGCCGATCTCCTGCTGGCGCTCGAAGACCGACATCGCCAGGGTGTTGACGACCCCGAGCACCGCGATGATCAGGGCCATCGCCAGTAGCCCGTACATGATGTTCAGCGCCATGCTGATGAAGCCGCCGAACGTGTCCCGGATGTCCTGCCGGTCCATGACGGACATCGCCGGGTTGTCACCCAGTGCGTCGACCACGGCCTGCTCGTTGGCCTTCGACGCGCCGCCGTCCGTCCTCAGCCAGATCTCGCGGATGTCCGGGTGGCTCTGATGCGCGGTCAGGATGTTCTTCGGCATCAGGACCGGTGAGAGGAATTCGTTCTCCTCGTAGACCGCGCCGACCGTCAGGGTGCCCTTCTTGTCGTCGTCGTACGTCACCGGGAGGGAGGTTCCGGGCTTCCAACCGTTCGACTTCGCGGTCTTGTCGCCGACCGCGATCTCGCCGTCGCCCAGCGAGTCCAGCGAACCGGAGACCGTCTTCAGGGAGAAGACCTTCTGCACATCGCCCGGCGTGACCCCGGAGACCGAGTGGTACGTGCCCTCGACCTTGATGGAGGCGGCCTGCTGGGGGGAGACCGCGACGACGGCGTCGGACTTCTCCAGGGCGGTGAGCGCCGACTCGTCGAGCGAGTCGCCGCTCGCCATCGAGATCATGTAGTCGGCCCTGATGTTGTCCGTGGTCATGCGGTCGACCGCCTGGCCGAGCGTGACACCCAGCACCGAGATGCCCGTGACCAGGGTGAGACCGATCGCGAGAGCGGAGGCGGTTGCCCCGGTACGCCGCGGGTTACGGACCGCGTTCTGCGCAGCCAGCTTGCCCGAGACCCCGAACAGCTTCAGCAGTATCGGCCGCACCAGGGCGATGACCGGTCGCGACAGCAGCGGGATCAGCACGATGACACCGATCAGCGCCACGAAGGCGCCGATGCCGATGATGGTTCGGCCGTCCGAACCGGCCGCCGCACCCGCGACGATCCCGGCCGCGCCGAGCAGGGTGAGCACGCCGCCGATCGAGTTCCGTACGACCAGCGACTTGGTGGTGGCCACCGCGTGGACGCTGCTCATCGCGGCAACCGGCGCGATCTTCGCGGCGCGGCGGGCCGGCAGCCAGGCGGCCAGCACGGTGATCAGGATGCCGACAGCGAACGCGGCGCCGACCGCGACGGGGGAGACCACCAGCGGTCCGGCCGGGATCTTCCCGCCGATCAGGCTCATCGCCGAGCGCAGTCCGGTGGCGAGACCGAGACCGAGCAGGAAGCCGATCACGGAGGCGAGCGCGCCGACCACGGCCGCTTCGAGGAGTACGGAGCGCTTGACCTGGCGGCGGGAGGCGCCCACGGCGCGCAGCAGGGCCAGCTCCTTGGTGCGCTGGGCGACCAGCATGGTGAACGTGTTGGCGATCAGGAAGATGCCGACGAACAGGGCGATGGCCGCGAACGCGAGCAGCATCGTGTTGAGGTTGCTCAGGCCGCTCTCGATCTGCTTCGCCTGGTCGTCGGCGAGGACCTTGCCGGTGTGGGCGGTGGCGTCCTTGGGCAGCAGGGGCTCCACGGCGTCCAGCAGCTTCCGGTCGGAGGCGCCGGCCGCGGCGGTGACGGTGACGTCCTGGAACCAGCCGGGCCTGAGGTAGAGCTGCTGGGCGACCGGGGTGTCGAAGAGGACCAGGCTGCCGCCCGCGTTCACCGCACCGTCCTCGGTGGTGAAGACACCGGAGAGGGTGTACTCCTTCACCGGGCCGTTCGTGGCGACCCGTACCCGGTCGCCGACCTGGTACTCGCCCTTCTTCGCCGTCTCCTTGTCGAGCGCGATCCGGTCGTCGCCGGTCGGCCCCCTGCCGTCGACGAAGGTGTACGAGGTGTCCTTGCCGTTCTCGCCGGGGGAGAAGTTGGCGCCGGTGTTGGACCAGCCGTTGCCGATCAGCTTGCCGTCCGGGTCGGCGACCCCGGCGAAGCCGGAGACCCGGCCGGTGGCGGTGGCCACCCCGTCCAGGCCCTGGATCTTCTTGAGCGTGGCGGCGTCGATGCCGGAGGTCTTGTCGTCGCGCCGGTCCGCGTGGGTGGTGACGGCGACGGCGACGTCGTCGTAACTCTTCGCCGACTGGTTGCGGAAGGCGTTGCCGAGGGTGTCGGTGAAGACCAGGGTGCCGGAGACGAAGGCCACGCCGAGCATCACGGCGAGAACGGTCATCAGCAGCCTGGCCTTGTGCGCGAGCACATTGCGCAGGGCAGTACGGAACATGTCTGTCAGTCCTGGGATGGGGAGGGGTTCCGGAAGGGGGCGCGGGGGCGGTCCGTGCTCAGCTGGTACGGCCCTTGGCGTCGAACGCCTTCATCCGGTCGAGAACCCCGTCCGCGGTGGGACGCATCATCTGGTCGACGATCGCCCCGTCCGCCAGGAAGATCACCCGGTCCGCGTAGGAGGCGGCCACCGGGTCGTGGGTCACCATCACCACGGTCTGCCCCAGCTCGCGCACGGAGTTGCGCAGGAAGCCCAGCACCTCGGCGCCGGAGCGGGAGTCCAGGTTGCCGGTGGGCTCGTCACCGAAGATGATCTCCGGCTGCGAGGCCAGGGCGCGGGCCACCGCGACGCGTTGCTGCTGGCCGCCGGAGAGCTCGGTGGGCCGGTGCTTCAGCCGGTCGGAGAGCCCCACCATCTCGATGACCTTGCGCAGCCACGCGGCGTCGGGCTTGCGGCCCGCGATGTCCATCGGCAGCGTGATGTTCTCCGCCGCGGTCAGCGTGGGCAGCAGGTTGAACGCCTGGAAGATGAAACCGATCTTGTCCCGGCGGAGCTGGGTGAGCTGCTTGTCCTTGAGGGAACCGAGCTCCGTCTCGCCGATCCGTACCGAACCGCTGCTGAAGCTGTCGAGACCGGCCACGCAGTGCATGAGGGTGGACTTGCCGGAGCCGGACGGGCCCATGATCGCGGTGAACTCACCCTGCGGGAAGTCCACGGTGACCCGGTCCAGGGCCTTCACCTGGGTCTCGCCCTGTCCGTAGACCTTGGAAAGATCCGTGGCGCGGGCAGCCACCGCGGTGGCGCGGTGAGCGGTGGAGGTGATGGTCACGGGGACTCTCCTGTTCAGGACTTCGGTTCGGTGCCCGGAAGCGGACTACTCCATCGTCGGCGCCGATTCGCCGCCGGTCGTCAGTCCCCGTGCCCGTTCCGGAGGGCCACTTGAGTCGCACCGGAGGGGCGATTCGTCCTCCTCGGGTATGACACCGACCCTGAGCCGGTCGTACGCCGAACCGGTTCCTCCGCAGCGCGCACACCAGGATGCGAAGATCACACAGAGTGAGGGTCGGGCGGAGCGGGCGCGGCGCCCCGCTCGCCCCTCGGACGACTGTGCCGACGCATGACTGCGTCGCTCGATCGGCTGATTCCGCCCGATGGGGCGGAGGGGTCAGGAGGTGCGTCGCAGACCCGGGGCCGACGGTGTGATCCAGGTGACACGTGCGTGTCCGCGGCCCCGCGGGAGCCGAAGATCGTCCGGGAGTGAGAAGTGCCGGTGAGGCCGTTGCCCGGCGGGGGGCGGGCCCATGGCGCGCAGTGCCGCCCCGGGGAGGCGAGTTTCCGTCATTCCCGATTGCGGGTCCGGGTGCCCACCGCCCCGCCCAGGCATGTGGCTATGCCTTCCACGCTGTGCTGACGGCCCCTCAAGCGGTCAATAAAATAAGACAACATCGCGCCGCTGTTCCACTGATCGGGGGACACCCCCGGATAGGGTCATGTGCCAACGCGGAGCCGCGCGCCAAGCCCGGATGGTGGAATGCAGACACGGCGAGCTTAAACCTCGCTGCCCCTCGGGGGCGTGCCGGTTCGAGTCCGGCTCCGGGCACCACTGCGACGTTCAGTGACGGCGTCGATCGGCCGGACGTCACTTCGGCGGTCAACCTCCATAAAGATCCTCCCCTGGCACGAGGGTGATTCTTTTGCCTACCCATTACTCTTGTGGCAAGGCCACGCAGGGTGGCCATGAAGGAGTGAGATGAGGAGCAGCAACCCGGTCTTCTCGCGACGGGGGTTCAGCCGCGACAACGGCTACGCGGGCTTCAACGCGGCGCCGCAGGCCGGGGCCGCTACCGCGGGTGCCAACCCGTACGCGCAGGGCACCGCCGCCAACCCGTACGCCACCAACCCCTACGCCCAGCCGGACGCCCAGTACGGCGCCCCGCAGGCGCCCGCGCGCACCGGCGCGATGACGATCGACGATGTCGTGTCGCGTACGGCGCTGACGCTGGGCACCGTCGTTCTCACCGCAGCGCTCGCCTGGGCGCTGCTGCCGGTCGACCCCGCCAACATCGGCAAGTCGTACGGCATCGCGATCGGCGCCGCCCTGGTGGCCTTCGTCCTGTCGCTGGTCCAGTCCTTCAAGCGCCGGCCCGTTCCGGCGCTGATCATCGCGTACGCGGCCTTCGAGGGCATCTTCCTCGGGGTGATCTCCAGTGCGGTCAACGCCGCCCTGGGCATGGACGTCGTGGTGCAGGCGGTGCTGGGCACCATGTGTGTCTTCGCCGGCGTGCTCATCGCGTACAAGATGCGCTGGATCCGCGTCACCCGTCGTTTCTACGGCTTCGTGATGGCCGCGGCCATGGGCTTCATGCTCCTGATGGTGGTCAACCTGCTGTTCTCCGTCTTCGGCGGAGGTGACGGCCTGGGCTTCCGCACCGGCGGCCTCGGCATCCTCTTCGGCGTCATCGGGATCATCCTCGGCGCGTGCTTCCTGGCCCTGGACTTCAAGCAGGTCGAGGACGGCATCGCGTTCGGCGCCCCGCGCGAGGAGTCGTGGCTGGCCGCCTTCGGCCTCACCATGACCCTGGTGTGGATCTACCTGGAGATGCTGCGCCTGTTCTCCATCCTGAGCGGCGACGACTGACCGTACGCACGCTCCGTCCAACGGAACGGCCCGCAGGCTCACCGCCTGCGGGCCGTTCCCGTCGGTCCGGGTTCCGCTCGCCTAGAGCAGCTCCCGCGCCGCCCGCCTCAGGTCGTACTCGTGGACGAGCGCCTTCGCGTGTCCGTAGGCGAGGTCGTGTTCGCTCCGCAGCCAACTGACCTTCTCGTCGAACCGGAGGGCAGGGCCGTCTTCGACGGTGCGGAGCCAGTCGGAGACTTCACGACCGGTGCAGTGAGGGATTCTGGAGAGCAGATCGCGATGGGTCTCTTCGGAGAAGACATGGGTCATCGGCGCCTCCGACGCATTGCGCGTTGCTGGTCCTTCCCGACACCGTGCCCGAACGTCGGCCCGTTGGCAAACATCACGGGAGCGCGCGTAGGGTCGCGGCATGCTCGATACGACCCCGCTGGTCACCGCCGTGGACCGATTCGCCGACCGGCTGCGCGCCGCTCCGCAGAGCAGGCTGCAGCGCGGAGCGGCCGCCGAAGGACTGGCCGCGGCCAGGGAATTGGCCGTACGTGCCCAGCGCATCGAGTCACCGGGTCGCGAGCCCCGCATCATGCCGGACGCGGGGATGTTCGCGATCGGCGACCAAGTCGCGGTCGCGGGCCGGGACTTGGCGGTGGCGTTGGAAAGGGCCCCGTCCGTCGAACTGGACGAGGCCGTGCGATTCGTCGAGGAAGCGACCGCCCGGGCTTTCGCGTAGCGGCCGTCCCGTACGGGAGTTCGTGGCAGCGGCCGACGAGGGCCGCTGCGCGGGAACCGGGGTTCCCGCGGGTCAGAACGAGGCGATGACGCGGTCGGCGAGAATGTAGACGTTCTCCTTGCCGCAGGAGAAGGTCAGGGCGTACGCGCCGGAGACCCCGGAACCGCCCAGCAGTACCGGGTGCTCACCCGCCAGCAGCGCCTCGGCGAGCTGCTCGGCCGTCTCGCGGTGGCCAGGGGTCATACAGAGCGTGGTGCCGTCGGCGAAGACGTAGACATCGAGCGTGCCGAGCGGGCCGGGGCGGACGTCGGCGAGCTCGGTCCGACTGTCGGCGAGCTCCTCCAGTCGGCTCACGGTGCGCTCGTGGTCGGTGACCACCGGGGTCTGTACCGGTACGAAGTCGGGGTGCGAGGGGTGCCGGCGACGGGCCGCCGCCAGCTCGGGGGAGTCCTCGGCGAACTCCACCATCTCCGGAAGCTCGGTCATGTCGGCCTGCCCGGCCAGTTCCGTCAGCTCCTCGAGCGCGTCCGCGGCGTCGAGGTCCATCGCCTCAAGGCCCGCGAAGTCCGCCTGGCGCGGCATGAAGAACGGCGCGTCCTCGCCGATCCCGGACAGGCCGCCCAGCAGGGACGGGGTGTCCGCGGCGTCGCGCGCCTCCTGGGAGGCCCAGAACGCGCGGGCCTCGGCGAGCTCGCGCTCGCGCTCCTCGGCGAGTGCCTCGGCGACGGCCGCGCGTATCTCGGCGGCCGGGGTGGCGGTGCTGCGGACCTGCTGGGGCACGGCGGCGGTACGGGCGCGGCCGGCAGCCAGCTCCATCCGCAGGGCCGTGACCTGCTTGCGCAGCCCGTGAGCAGCGTGCAGAGCGGCAGCGCCCACGGCCGTGGCGGCGGCGGTGGTCAGCAACAGGGCAAGAGGCATGGCGCTCACTGACATACTCCCGGTTTCAATCGATCCCCCGACTTCCTACATCAGCTTGTCCTCTACCTGCGCCCGGTGTCAGTGCATTACGTCACGAATTGGACAGGTCTTTGTGCCTGGGGTTTAGCCCTGATGCGGGTGTGACCTGCGGAAATGGTTCTCCCCCAGGAGATAGGTCACATCCTGGGGGAGATTCGGTCACGGTCGGGGCTCGAAACCGGCCGGCTCGTCGGCTCGGGACACCCGCGCGGCCGCTTGTGTTC